>JAFSFF010000319.1 GCA_017435375.1 Thermoguttaceae bacterium | reverse complement strand
CTCTTCGTTGCATTCGAAAAACTCCCGACGCGACGGCGAGCGAAAAGCGCGTCGACGCCGCGTTAATGAAGAAGCGTTGATTATTAAAGCGGAAAACGCTCGATTTTGATCGACGCGGCGGAACGAAAGGTCGCGAATTTAACCGACGCGGTGCGAGACCGGTTGACGAACGGCGCGGCTTCCGTTAAAATACGCAACGTCGAAGAAAAAAACGAAAATTGACTCGTTTCTTAGAGTATATTGCGTTTGGCCCGAAATTGCAAGCGTTTTTTTTCTTTTTGACGATTTTTTATTATTTTTGCGCGCGACGACCTCGGCTCGGCGTTAAAATGCGGAGATTGGCGAAACTGCGGCGGCGTTGAAGACGACGTCGCGTTCCGGTTTCGGCGATTCGACAATTAATATTAATGGCAAAACGGCGAACGGCGCCGAAAACGGCGTCGCGACCGGACAAAAGAACGGACGAAGAGGGCGCGGTGAGCGAAGAACGGGAAACTGCGGCGGCGATTGAAATTGAAGCGCGCGACGGCGCGTTGTTATTGGCGGTGAAAGCGCAGCCGGGCGCTCGTAAAAACGAGTTGCGCGGCGCTCAGGACGGCGCGTTGAAGGTTTGCGTTACCCAGGTCGCCGAGAAGGGAAAAGCGAACAAAGCGATCGCCGAATTTTTGGCGAAGGCGCTCAAATTGCGGAAATCGCAGATCGAGCTGGCGTCGGGCGAGCTTGCGTCGCAAAAGAAGTTTCGGATCGCCGAAATCGACGCGGAGGCGTTGCGAGCGAAAATCGAAGAGGCGTTGGCGGCGAAAAAATGACGTCGTTGTCGCGAATTTTCGACGAAAAATAGAGAAAAAACGACGCGCCGCGAGAAAAAATAGGGAAAATAAAGAAAATGTCGCGGCTTCGACTATTTGCAGACCGGTAAATTTTGGTATAATGGAGAAAAAGAATCGTTTGGGGGAAAAACGACGTTTCCGAAAAGTCGAACGGTCGTATTGATTGCGTCGGCGGAAGACGCGCGTTTGAAGGAGACGAGTTCTCTCGGACGGCTAGAACGAGACGCCGATTTTAACGATTGTTGCGATTACGCGGATTGTCGACTAAAAAGTCTCGAAGAACTCGAGATTTTTTGCGATTCTTTTTTTAACTTTCGTCGGAAAACGGTTATAATGAATCTTGATTTTCCGCGTTTTGACGTCGGCGTTTGACCGGCGGCGTTTCGACGCGTTGCGTCGCGGCGCGTTGGGGAAACCAAGGGACAAGTTGAACAAAATTTTTTACGTTTCGAGTCGGCTCGACGTTTTAGCGGCGTCGCGCGACTTTAACGTCGGCGTTGGAGTTTGCGTCGGCGTCGGCGTTTGGGCGTCGCTTAAAGAGCGGCGCGGCGGCGCGACGCGAACGACGGCGTTCGTTAGGAGTTGTAATTAAAATGAAATCTTTGACCAAAACGACGGGCGCGCTTCTGGTTGTCGGTTGCGCTTCTCTTTTCGGCGGTTGCGTTCCTTCGGAACCGACTCAAGGAACGTGTTTAAAATACGAACCGGACGCGATCGAACCGCAAAAAAACGACACGTCCGATTTAACGATGAAAACCCCGGCCGAAACGGTCGATCCGCAACAAAAGGCGCTCGCCGAAATTTACGACGCCACGAAGCCCGCTCCGCGTCCGGTCGTCGCGCGTCCCGCCGCCCAACCGGCCGCTCCGGTCGAACCGGCTCTCGCCGCGAAAGAAGATATCGAAGCCGCGAAGGCGCGTATCGACGATCTCAAGGGTTCGTATAAAACGGCGAAAAACGGCGCGATTATCGAAATCAACGTCGACTCCTCCGACACGACCGTCGACGATATGAAGCTCTTCGGGCGCCTCCTCGACCTGGAATCGGTCGTCTTCCTCGGCGCGCATTTCAACGACGAATATCTCGCGCAGTTGAGCGAGCTGAAAAAGCTGAAGGAGATCACCGTTCAAAACAGCGCTATTACCGTCGAAACGCTGAAAATGTTCGCGACGTTGCCGGAATTGACTTCGCTCGACTTGCGTCGCGACTTGGAGTTGGACAACGCGGCGATGGACGTGATTCAAACCTTCCCGAAACTCGAAAAATTGGCCGTCTTGTACAACAAGTTGTCGAACTCCGGGATGCGAAGAATTTCGAAATCGCAAACGCTGAAAGTCGTCGACGCGCGCGGTTGCAACGACGGTAGCGGCGTTAGCGACTCGGCGGTTAAGTATTTGACGCAAATGCCGAACTTGGAAGAACTTTACTTCCGTTTCGAAATTTCCGACGCCGGCGTCGAACACATTAAAAACTCGAAAACCTTGAAATTCATCGAACTTCAAGACTGCGATATGTTGACCGATCAATCCGTCCCGCACTTCACCGCCTCGACGTTGACCGGGCTCCGTATTTTCCGTTGCAAGAGCTTTAGCGACGCGGGCGTCCAAGGGATCGCCGATATGAAGCTCGAACGTTTGGAACTCCGCGACCTCAACGTCGGGAACGACGGCGTCCTCGCGCTTAAAGGCATGGGCGCCGAAACGCTCAAAACCGTCGAACTTTCCGAACTCGCGTCCGTCGACGAAGCCGGTTTGAACGAACTCCTCGCCGCGTGGAAGTCCCCGACGAGCCTCGCGCTCTTCTCGATGCCGGCGACCGACGAAACGGCGAAAACGATCGTCGCCGCTATGCCGGAATTGAAAACGTTGACCCTGCGCGCCACCCAAATCACCGACGCGGCGATCGACGAAATCCTCAAGCTCGAAAAACTCGAAACGCTCGACCTGCGCGAAAACAACGGCCTCACCGTCGACGGGATGATGAAGTTGACGCAAGCGAAGAACCTTCGTCGCGTTTACGTCAAGGAAACCGCGCTCAGCAAGCCCGAAGCCGCGGCGAAAATCGACGAGTTTAAGAAAGCGAAGCCGAAGTGCGCGGTCGTTCTTTGATCGACCTTTTCGAACGGCTTAGCTAATTTAGTCCGCGGCGGTAGAGATTGAGCGAACTTTGGATTTCGCCGCCGATTCGGACGAGTTGCGCGACGCGTCGCTTGGCGGCGCGTCGTTCGTTTTTTTAACGCCGAGCTATAATCGCGCCGACGGGCGAGATTGCGTCGAATAGACGGTCGGCGTTCTTAATATTGGCGTTTTGCGGAAGATAGACGTTAAGTTAGCGAAGGAAGGCGGTTTGTATGGCGAAAACGAGAAAAAAGGCGGCGAAAATAACTCCAAATCCGGCGTTTATGGAAGCGACGGGGCCGGTCGAGCTTTCGACGCAGGACGAGCGCACGCTCGGGCAGATTTTCAATATGGCGTCTCGGTTGGCCGCGACGGTCGAGCGGGACGACGAGCCGCTTCTCGCGATTCCGACCCGATCTCTCGGGAACGTCTCGTTTAACGAACAAAAGCGCATTCTGCAAATGGGGTCGAAAACGACGAGTCGCGAACTTTTCAATCTCTCGCAAGCGAAGAGTTTTATGCAAACGACGCTCGTCGCGGCCGGCGCCAAACGCCTTATCGAAATGGGCAAAACGACCAGCATCCGCGGTCTCTACTATATGCTCAAGCACGACGTGCGCTCGACGAAGGAACCGACGTTTCACGATCAAGGCGAGTGCGACCCGATCATCGAAGACTGCGAGGTCTTGCTCGAGTCGTTGCGCGAGGAACTGCATCTTTTCGCCGACAAACGCGGCGATATGGTCGGGAACATCAAGATTATCGACTCCGGCGACGAAATCGACTGTTCGCGAATGGGCTCGGGCGGCTACGCGATTCCGTCGATCGTCGAGCCGTCGGTCGTTCAGTTTAAAGAGTGCAAAGCGGATTTCGTCCTTCACGTCGAAAAAAACACCGTTTGGCAACGCTTTAACGAAGACAAGTTTTGGCGAAAACACAACTGCATCCTGACGCACGGAAGCGGACAACCGCCGCGCGGAGTGCGCCGTCTCCTGAACCGCCTTCACAACGAGTTAGGGTTGCCTATCTTTTGCCTGCTCGATAACGACCCTTGGGGATACTATATTTATTCGGTGGTGAAGCAGGGGTCGATCAACTTGGCCTACGAGTCGGATCGAATGGCGACGCCGGACGCGAAATTTATCGGGTTGCGCAGTCGCGACTTCGAGCGTTGCGGGCTCTCCGAGGGCGTGAAAATTTCGTTAAGCGACGTCGACCGCAAACGCGCCAAACAGATCGCCGAATACCCGTGGTTTGCGAACAAGAAAGAGTGGCGGCGAGAGATCGACGTAATGATGAAAAACGGGTTCAAGCTCGAAGTCGAAGCGCTCTTGAGTCGAAGCATTAGTTATATGACGGAAGAGTACGTCCCGAGGCTCTTGAAAGAGGGCGATTTCCTCGATTGACGAGCGCGTCGAACGGCGGAGAGGGGGTTTTTTGGTTTTTTTTGGCAAAAATGAGAAAAAAACCCGATAAAATCCTTGCAATCGACCTTAATAGCTGTTATGATATTAGCGTAGGTCGCACGGAAGACTGAAACGACGAAAAATTGTGCCCGCGTTAAGCGGTCGAGCAAGTCGCGCGTCGTGGAACGTTTTTAACGCGACGGAGATTATTCCTCGTTTCCGTTCGTCGAACGGTTCCGATCGGGCCGCGAACGAAACGTATTTTTCCATTAATTAGGAGTTGTAATAATGAAACGACGCGATTTTCTGAAATCGACCGGCCTCGTCGCCGGAGCGAGCGTTTTGGGCGGTATGAGCGTTGCGCGCGGCGCCAACGTCGGCGGCGA
Organism: Thermoguttaceae bacterium; assembly: GCA_017435375.1. Lineage (GTDB taxonomy): Bacteria > Planctomycetota > Planctomycetia > Pirellulales > Thermoguttaceae > RUG369. The sequence continues at coordinate 1,589 of JAFSFF010000319.1, read as the reverse complement.
CGACGTCATTAAAATTGCTCTCGTCGGGTGCGGCGGTCGCGGTCGCGGCGCGGTCGCGGACCGTTTTAGCGCGAAGGACAACGTCAAACTCGTCGCCATCGCCGACGCTTTCGAAGCGAACGCGAAAGCCGCCGCCGAAGCCTTCCAAAATATGAATCCCGACGGCGTCGATCTCGGCGACCGCGTCTTCTGGGGCTTCGACGCTTATAAAAAAGCGATCGACGAATGCGACCAAGCTCTCATCGTTACCTCCCCGGGTTTCCGTCCGATCCACTATAAATACGCGATCGAACAAGGCAAACACGTCTTCATGGAAAAACCGTGCTGCGTCGACGCTCGCGGTTACAAAATGGCGATGGAAACGAACAAACTCGCCGACGAAAAAGGCTTGACGGTCGTCGTCGGTTTCCAACGCCACTACGAGCCCCAATATATGCAAATGGTCGAACAGATCAAAGAGGGCAAAATCGGCGATATTATGTACAGCCGCGTCTACTGGAACGGCGACGGCATTTGGGAACGCGGACGCCAAGAAGGCGACACCGAAATGATGTACCAAATGCGCAACTGGTATCACTTCAACTGGCTCTGCGGCGACGGCATCGTCGAACAACACTGCCATAACATCGACGTCGCGAACTGGGTTCACAGCCTCGGCGACCCGATGGGCAAAAACGCGCACCCGATCAAGTGCAACGCGATGGGCGGTCGCGAAGTCCGCAAATTCCCGCGCTTCAAGAACTCCGGTCATCGTTACGACCACTACGTCTGCGAATTCACCTACGACGACGGCAGCCAAATGTTCAGCCAATGCCGTCACCAAGGCAACTGCTGGAACAACGTTAGCGAAACCTTCTACGGCACCAAAGGCATGGGCGGCCCGGGTTGGTTGGACGACCGCGCCGGCAATCAAGTTTGGCGTATCGATCGCAACAAACCGGAAAACAAAGTTCCGGGCCCCTACCAATACGAACACCACATGCAAGCCAAGTGGATCCGCGAAGGCGTGAAACACAACGACGGTTGGCACGCGGCGAACTCCTCGATGACCTCGAACCTTGGTCGTATGGCCGCTTGCTCCGGGAAAGAACTCACCTGGGACGACGCCGTCAACAAGGGCGCGGACGAATTCCCGTACGACGAAGTCGCCAAGTGGGAAAAAGACCCGAACCTCTTCTGGGAAACGAATCCGCCGGTCATGCCCGACACGACCATGCCGGTTCTCCCGAAAGAAGGCGAAGTCATTTACGAAAACAGCGTTCCGGTTCCGGGTCAATGGAAGTGGCACGTTTGATTTCGGTTTGAAATCAACTCTGTAAGTCGCCGTTTAAGAGTAAGCGTTTGAGCGGCGGTCGTAATAACGTCGAAGCCGTTTCGCGCGGCTTCGGCGTTTTCGCGTTTCTTGGCGAGGGAACGGGAAACGCTCCGACGTTGAAAAGCGTCGCGAAAAAGCCGATTGGGCGACGTCGGCTGGAAAACGGGAAAAACGGGGAGGGGCGGGGATTTTAACGGCGGCGCGGTCGACGGCGAAGCGGGAGGAGGGAAATTCGACGGCGCCGAAAGGGAGCGAAGAAGGACGTCGAAGCGAG
>JAFSFF010000318.1 GCA_017435375.1 Thermoguttaceae bacterium | reverse complement strand
TACGCGATCGGCGGCGACGTCAAGCTCCTGAACACGACGAGCGCCGGCAACGAAGCGCAAAACTTCCCGGGCGGCTACGTCGGGAACGCGAACGGCCTCTTCGAGCTGCAAAACTCGATTATCGCCGCCAACGCTTCGGAAACGTCCGCCGCGATCAAAAACTACGACCTGCACGTTACCGGCGCCTTCAAAGCGACCGCCAGTATCGTCGGCGCCGCGACCGAAAAACTCCAAGCCTTCGACGGTCGCAACGGCGTCCTCGTCGGTTCGCCGGAAGCGTTCGTCGACGCCGGTTTCGTCGACGAAGCGTCGAACAACTACGCTTTGCGCGCCGATTCCCCGGCGATCAACAAGGGCTCGAACCGCCTGATCGGCCAAGCCGGTTACTACGGCTCGATCTTGGCGTCCGGCTCGAACGTTCGCGTTATCGCGACCGACCTCAACGGCGACGAACGCCTCGTCGGCGGCACGGTTGACATGGGCGCCTACGAATACCAAACCGCGACGGAAACCCCGTCGACGGTCGTTACGACCGCGCAAGACGTCGTCGACCCGTTCGACGGTTTGATTTCGCTCCGCGAAGCGATCGAATATTCCGGAAGCGCGTTCAGCGTCGACGGTTACGTCCAAAAGGTCGGAACGGAGATCGCGTTCGACGCCGCGCTTGCCGGGCAAACGATCGCGCTTGCCGAAACGCTCGAAATTACGAAGTACGTTACGATCGACGCGGTCGGGTTGGCCGGCGGTTTGACGCTCGACGCGGGCGGCGAATTCGTCGTCGTTAAAATCGACGCGACGCCGGACTCCTTGGACTCCAAGGTCGTCTTGGCGGGCTTGACGATCACCGGCGGTTTCGCCGATTGCGGCGCGGGCGTCTACTGCGTCGGCGGCGACGCTCAACTCTTGAACTGCGTTATTTACGGCAACGAAGCGCAAACGGGCGCGGGCGTTCGCGTCGACGGCGGTTCGGTTTCGATCGTCAACACGACGATTACGAAGAACGAAGCGACGAGCGCTTACGGCGGTTTGTACAGCCGCGGCGGTTCGGTCGCCCTTTACAACTCGATCGTCGCCTTGAACACGGTGAACGGCGAAACGGACGGCGCGGACGCGTTCCTTACCGTCGACGCTCCGATTCGCGCGTCGCTGATCGGCGCGGCGGCCACTTGGATTGCGAACGCTTACAACGGCGTCGCGGGCAATATCGTCGGTTCGCCGAACGCTCCGGTCGACCCCGCCTTTACCGATTGGGCGAACAACGACTTCACGCTGGGCCAAAACGCCGACGGTTTCGCTTCCGTCGCGCTGAACGCCGGCGACAACTCGTTGACCGCTTACCCGAACCGCGCCGTTCCGGCGTTCGACGCCGCGGGCGCTCCGCGCTTCGTCGGCGGTTCGGTCGACATGGGCGCCTACGAGTCCCCGCTCGGCCCGACCGAAATCCCGAGCCTGATCGTTACGACCGCGCAAGACGTCGTCAACCCGTACGACGGCGACATTTCGCTCCGCGAAGCGGTCGCTTACGCGAACAACTTCGGGCTCGCCGGCACGATCACCTTCGCCGAATCGATCAACGGCTCGACGTTCTACCTGAACTCCGAACTGAAGATCGGCTCCGACTTGACGATCGACGGTTTGGCCAACAACGCGCTCGGAATCGTCCTGACGACTTCGAACGACGTCGCCGACCAACGCATTATCAACGTCGACGCGGGGAACGTCGTCCTGAACGGCCTCACGATCACGAACCGTCGCTCGGAACGCCTCCAAGCGGGCCTCGACGATCTGACGATCGAAGAGGGCGGCGCGATTTACGTCCGCACCGGTTCCGTTTCGATTTACAACTCGCTCTTGACGGACAACGCCGCCGAAAAAGGCTCCGCGGTTTACGTCAACGAAGAAAACGCGACCGCGTACGCGAAGCTGGTCAACTGCACCGTCGTCGCCAACACGACCAACGGCGCGAAAGATACCGCCGCGCTTTACGCCGAACTCGGTTCGCTCCAACTGTACAACACGATCGTCGCGCTGAACGAATCGACCTCGACCGACGTCGCGCAAGACGTCTACCAAGGCGTCGCGTTCTACGCCGACGACGAGACGAAGCCGTTCGCGTTCAAAGAAGGCGACAAATTCGTCGACGGCGTCGTTAAGACCTACCGCGAAGACCTGTTCGTCAACGCGGCCGGAAACGAAGTGCGTTTTGTCGAGGAACAAAAGGTTCTCATTGGCGACGTCGAAACGGGCCAAGTCGAGGCGACCTATCGCCTGGGCGCGCTGGTCGACGCGGAAGGGAACGCGATTCAACTCGCCGACGGCGCCAAGGTTACGCTTGACGACGTTGTCGCGAGCGTTCGTCGCGGTCAACTGATCGACGCGGAAGGAAACGCGATTCAACTCCTCGAAGGCCAAACGATTCTCGTCGGCGACGTCGAAGCGACCTACCGCAACGGTCAATTCGTCGACGCGGAAGGAAAGAACGTCCAACTCGCTTGGGGCCAAACGATTACTCTCGACGTTGAAACGACCTATCGAAAAGCCGCGTTGGTCGACGCGCAAGGCGCCGCGGCGCAAGTCCGCGCGGGCGACAAAGTCGTCGTCGGCGGCGTC
>JAFSFF010000003.1 GCA_017435375.1 Thermoguttaceae bacterium | reverse complement strand
GCTGTTTTTCAAACCGTCGCGACGTTTATTTATTTTCGCCGCTGCTTTTTCAAACCGTCGCGCCGTTTATTTATTTTCACCGCTGTTTTTCAAACCGTCGCGACGTTCGCCGCGTCGTTCGTTTTCCGCAACGCGTCCAGCGTTCCGTCAACGCAATTTCGGGAAGCGGACGCCCCCTTGAACGACCGTTTTCTCGAACGCTTCGCGCAACTCCGGCGCGACGCGAGCCGGTCGCGGCGTTCCGGTCGAAACGAAGCCCCAAAGCGTTTCGGCGGTCGCGAGGATCGCCGACTTCGGGAAATCGTCGGCGTTTTCCATAAAACCGTTAAAATTGGACGCGTCGACGTCGTTCGGGAGGCGCAAAAAGCGGTATCGACGCAAACACGTAACGTTTTTCATTTCGGCGATCCAAGTTTGCGCGAGGATTTTTTCGCCGCGATACGCCGACTGCCGATATTCTATAGTGTGCCGTCGCACAACCCAAATCGCGCCGTAATCGAGGTAGCGTTGCGCCGACCAACCGATCGCCGCCGAGTGCGCGACCGCGACGTCCTGCATCCAATGAACGTAACAAACGTTGTTCGCGTGCCCCCAAACGTCGACGTCGGCTTCGGCGACCTCGATCAGCCGCGCGTACGTCGGAACCCAAACGGTCGGCTTTGGCAAAGCGTCAAGGTTTTCCGCGCCTCCGTCGACGCCGTTATTTTCGTTACTTCCGTTATTTCCGGTCATTTTCTTTATTCTCACTTAGCGTAGCGAAGAGCGACGCCGGTTGTTTGCGTTTTCCCCTTATCTATATAATAAGGACAAAATCGCTAAAAACGCCGTTCCGCCAACGCAAGGCGACGCGCCGCCGCCCCGACGTCCGGCAACCGGCGAACGCCGAACCGACGACGCGCTTTTTCTTTTGACGGCGAAACCTATTTTAACGTTTAATCCGATAAAACCGGTCGCGCCGTCTCCGTTTCAACGCCTTTTTCCGCCGTTACTCGCTCAGCTCGACGATCAATTCCGCGACGGCGCGACGCTTTTCGAGAAGCGGTTTCGGGTCGGTCGAAAAAGTCGTCATATCGGTCGTTATCGGCGAAAAGTCGAAAATTTCTTCAACTTTCTTCCGTTGCGCGTCGGTCAAATCGCGATTTTCGACCGATTTTTTCAACATCGCCAACATCTCGTAATCTTGGACGCCTTCGCGAATCATTTCCCAACGAACGCTGGCGACCGGGTCGTCGAAGATCGGTTTCCCGTCGTTGCGGCCCGGGGTCGCGGCGGAGAGCGGCGGATAAATGAAGCGACCGTCGCCGTTCCCCCAGAACTGCTTCGTTCCTGCGGGCGTCGAGTATCCGGAGACGTAACACATCGGGTCGAGGTAAGGATTCTGCGCTTCGTTCGGGAACGCGGCGGAACTCGTCCAATACGTCGACTCCCAAACGAGGCAGCCGGTAATCCCGCGTTCGAACGTTTGCCAATGCCAAATCCGCAACTCGACCGGCGGGTGATCGGTAAACTCGGTGCAATACGGCTCTTTCGGGTAGGTGCAGACGTACCACCAGAAGCGGTTTCCGGCGTCCTTCTCGATCTTCCCTTGCGCTTCGTCGTAAGCCGGGCTGACCGGGCACCAAACGTCGATCGACGCGTCGTTTTCTTCGAGGATTTTGCGGAACTCGGGCGACGGTTCCTCGGTCAACATACGGTCGATTTCCGGCGCGTATTTCTTGAGCTTGCCGAACCCGCGGGCGACGAAGCCGTAATCCTTCGGCTCCGGTTCGTCGAACCAATAGACGTAAGCCGCGTCGAGGAGGCCGCGTTCGCGGAGGCCCTCTTGCAACTTCTTGCCGTAATCGGCGATCATCGCTTTATATTGCGGCGTATCCCCGGCGTATCCGGCGATTTCCCCCTCCGCCGACTCCGCGTAAGTCCCCCAGCCGAGCCCCTCGAACGGGAGGCGGAAGTTCGTGAAGTTGTATTGCGCGAAGACCCGCGTCATTTCCTTTTCGAAACGCGAAAAATCGAGTTCGCAACGCGGCGGGTTCTCCTCCGGGAACCATTTGACGCCGATTCCGTCGAGCGGGGCCGGGTTGTACGGGCTGATGCGGTAATCGCCGAAAATTTTCAAATATTTTTCAAAAACGGCGCGTTTATCTTCTTCCGTTTTGCAGTTGTGATAGCGCCAAATATTCCCCGGCGACATGCCGTAAGCGGTTTCGAGCGTGTTTTTCGCCGGAAGCGCGAAGTCCCAAACGACGACTTCGAACGGAATCGTCGTTTCAAACGTTTCGTCGGTCGTCCCGGTCAAACGAATCGCTCCGCGGTACGTCCCCGGCGCGGCGTCGGCCGGAATGCGGACGGTCGTCCAAATCGGCAAATTTTCCCCAACTTCAACGCGGAGCGGCGCCCCGAGGCCGTCCGAACCGGCTTCGAGCGGAACCAACGCGTCCGGATACCAACCGACGGCGCAAGTTTTGTCGGTCGGATTCGCGACGTAATGATAGTAAGCGTAACGCAAATCGACGTTTTCCGCCGAAATCGTCGCGCCGTTCGGGCCGGTCAAATCGCCGACGACGGCGCCGGCGAGACCGTCGATTCCGTCGCCGAAAGCGCGAACCGCGACTTGGAACGACTCGAAATCGTTTTTCGCGGCGTAAATGCGAATCGGTTCCGCGGCGCCGATTTTCGTTTCCTTGGCGTTTTTCGGGATTCGATAATCTTGTTCGCACCAAGACAGCGAAATTTTGTCGGTTTTACCGGTTAAACCGGAAATTTCGCGGGTGAAATTTTGAACGAAATAGGGGAAAAAGCGCGTTCCGAAGACGACCGGGCGCCCTCCGCCGAGGACGTAACGCCGTTCGCAGTCGGGCGAACCGCCGTTTTCGCCGAAGAGGGGCGACTTTTCGTCTTGCGACAACCATCGGAGCGAAGTTTCGCGGTACCGGTCGCCGGAGAGCGTCCAAAAGACTCCTTCGTTAAGTCCCCAAAGCGTCCAAGTTTGCGTCGACGTTTTCCCTTGACCGTTCCCCCGTTCTTGGAACTTGTCGCGCTTATCCTCCCCAAGGAGGTAATCGGCGCCGTCGATATAATCGGCAAAATACGTCTCGCCGAGCCCGCTAAAGAGGGGCGCGTCGTTCGGGTTCAGCGTCAATTCCGCCGAAAGATTGTAAACTTGCGAGTTGCACCATTTCCCGTCTTCGCCCGCCGCGCCGCGAACGCGAACGAAAATTTCGTCCGCCGTTTTCCCGTCGAGGAGCTTTTCGAGCGTCGCTTCGACCGAGCCGGTTCCGGCGATTTCGCCCAACGCCGCCCAGTTTTCGCCGTCGAGCGAACCTTCCAAAACGGCGCGTCCGGCGGTCGAATGCCCGATATTCATCGAAATTTTCCCGGAAACGAACGGGATTTTGCGGGTTTTAAGAATTTTACCGGTATTTCGATACCCGTTCGGCCCGTCGGCGTGCGCTATCAAGTCGCAAGTTTTCGGTTCGAGCGCGAAACGGTAAACGACTTCCGCGTCGTTCCCGAGCGTCCAGCGGTTAGTGTTGAAATGACTCGTCGTTGAAACGAGCGGGCGGTCGAAGTTGGTCGGCTCCGACGCGCGGAAGCTGGTAAAGCGGTAAACGCCGTCCGCAATCGACTCCCCGGCGCCAAGCGAAAGGACTTCCTTCGGCTCCCCGGAGCGGCGTTGTTCTTTCGTCCGCGCTGTCAAGATTCGGTAAACCGGCCGAACCGCCGTCAGGGTCGGCTCGGCGAAGCGGTAATCGCGATGCGAATCCCATTGCCCGAGGCGAAGTTGCGCTTCTTTAACGCCCTTCGGCGCGACGAAAACGAACGAATAATAATCTTCCGGGGTCTCTTTTTTCGGAAAATCGCTAAAATCGTAATGCGCGAACGACGTTCCGGACGGCGCGCTCGCCCCGGAGCCGCCCCCCGGAACGACCGACGCTTTGAAGCGGAAACGGTAAACTTTCCCCGCTTCGAACGCGACAGGATTCGACCGCCAAGCCGCGGCGTTGTCCCCGCCCCTCAACTCGAAAACGCCGTCCTTCCGCTCCCCGGCGCCGTCGACGCTAAGCGTCCATTCGGTCGGCTGTTCGACCGTTTTGGCCGCTTTGAAAACGTCGCCCACGAACGCGAAGTTTGTCGAAATTGCCGAAATCGCCCAATTTGTCGAAGCGGCAAGCCCCGCGACGCCGAAGAGCGCCGCCGCGACCGCTCCGACGAAACCGATTTTTCGCCGTTTCATTCTCGTTTCTCCTTAAAATTCCCTACAACCGTTACAAACCGGGCAAAACGCCGCCCGACCGCTTCGAACGACGCCCGTCCCCTTTAAGACGAGCGTCGCCGCGAAACGGATTTCGAAAACGCGCTTTTTTCGAACAAGTCGCGAAATTTCGCCGCCGAAACGCCCGTCGACCGCCGTCAAATCGACCGCGTATCGACGTTCGTTTCAGAAATCTCGCGACGCGTCGCCAATCAACCGTTTTTCTTTTGGTCGACGAGCCAACGCAAACCTTGGTAAAGGATTTTGCGGTAGTTCGCGTCGCCGAACGCGCCGTTCGCGTCCCCTTGAATCAGCCCGAGAACCGGCGTTTTCTTGTACCGCCAAGTCCAAACGACCGGCGCGTCCGATTCCGGGTGGTCGGTGCGCGCCAAAACGTCGATTCGCGGGTTGAAGTAGACGTATTGGAAAACTTCGTCGGTAATTTTGAAGTCCTTGACGCCTTCGGTGATCGGGTGCGGGCGGTCGACGATGTAAATATTGACGTCGGTCGGGTGTTTGTACGTCGACTTGCGGTAGACGCGCCCCTCGATTTCCGTTTCCTTAATAATAAATTGCGCTCCGAAAACGTCGCGGAAGAGCGGGAAATCGGGGTGCGAAATCAGCGAGTGGTGCAGCATCACCGTCGGGATTCCCTCGTCCGACCAAAGCGCGGTCAAATTGTCCTTTTGTTCTTGCGTCAGTTCGAAGAACGACTGATCGTGAAAAACGACGACGTCGTAATCCTTCGAGAGCCCCGGCTTGAGCATATCTTGCTTTTCCGGGATCGAAATTTCCTCAAACGTCGAGTTCGGGCAATCTTTCAGCGCCGCGTGCAGACCTTCGCGGTCGTAAGAGTGCCCGCCGACGACGAGCAAAATCCGCATCTTTTCACCATTTTCGCCGTTTCCGCTATTTTGACCGTCCGCCGCGCCGTTTTCTTGTCCGAACGCCGCTTTTTTCGACGTTCCGACCAACGCCGCGCCGCTCAACGCCGCCAACGTCGCCCCGACGCAAGAAACTCCAAAATCGCGACGCCCCATTTTACCGCTCATTTCGCCAACCTTTCCGTTTCGCTAAAAACGTTATTTTCGCTTTAATCGTTATAAAGAATCAACAAACGTCGCGTCTTCAAACATTTCGACGCGCCGCCGTTAAGATGATACCCGAAACGCGGGCGCTTTTCAAGAAAAAGCGCGAAAAAACGCGAAAAAAGTCGAGAAAAAACGCAAAAAAGAAAAAGCCGCGACGTTAAAACGCCGCGACTTATCCGTTGAATCATCTTCAACCGACAATCGAACAAAAACCGATAAAATCAAAAACTCCGCTTTTAACGGAGACGCTCGACCAATTCGCCGACGCGCCGCTCGATCTCGTCGATAATCGTTTCAAAAAACGCGTCGTCGCGCCCGGTCGGGTCTTCGAGCCCCCAATCTTCGACGCTCGCCCCGGGAACGAACGGACAAACGACGCCGCACCCCATCGTTACGACGACGTCCGGCGTCGGAATCGCGTCGAGCGTTTTCGGACGTTGCGTCGCCTCCAAGTCGAACCCGCGTTCGCGCATCAGTCGAACGGCGTCCGGGTTAATTCGATCCTTCAGCGCCGTCCCCGCCGAGAACGCCTCGAAGACGCCGGCGCCCAACTTCCGCCCGAACGCCTCCGCGATTTGACTCCGACAAGAATTATGAACGCAAACGAACGCGACTTTCGGCGTTTCCGTCTTTTTTCCCGCGTTTTCCAAGGTTGCCGCCCTCCCTTTCAATCTGTTCAACATTCAAAAAACGCCGTCTTTCCGCCGCCTTCGCCGCCTCCAAGAAACGCGCCCGACGCCGTTCGACGTTTTCAACGGCCCTAAAACTTTAACGATTTTAAGAGTTTCAACAACTTCAAAAATTTTAGCGGTTTTAGCGATTTCAACGGTTTTAAGCCCGCTTTCCGACGCTTTATCGACATTCCAAGAAACAAAAAAACCTCGTTCGAACTTCTCCGACGAGGCTTCTTCGCTTTCGACGTTAAGACGCCGCTTCAAAAGTCGGGGCGACTGGATTCGAACCAGCGACCTTTTGACCCCCAGTCAAACGCGCTAAACCAGACTGCGCCACGCCCCGAAACTCTTTAATATTATTTTAACGCCGTTTCGCAATCTTGCAAGTCCCTTTTCCGAAAATCCGACGTTTTTTTAAAAATTCCCCGTCGCGACCTTGACGCGACGTAAGAAACGCCCATTTTTCCGCAAATTTTCCAACGCTCGCGTCTTTTTCCCGCCGTCGTTTCGGCGAATTTCGTCAAATTTTCGCCGCTTTTTACAGAAAACGCGCCGCCCTCCATTCTCAACGCCGCGCTTTCCTTTAAAATAAGAAAGGACGGTCGTTCGCCAAGGTCGCCGGTCGTTTCGTCGCCTTTTCGCCGCTCCGCTTTCCCCCGTTTCGCCGCATTCGGGCGACGGACGTTAAATTTCCCCCCAACCCCCGCGTTTTTATGTTTTCCGAACAAGAATACGTTCTCGTCGACTTCGGCGCCGGTCGCCGTCTCGAACGCTTCGGCCCGCTCCTTCTCGACCGCCTTTGTCCCGTCGCCGAAGGAATCCGACGCGGCGCGCCCGCCCTTTGGAGCCGCGCCGACGCCCGGTTCGTCCCGCAAAAAGCCGACGCCCCTTCGCCCAACCGACAAAATCAACGGAACCGGCAAAGTCGGCCAAATCAACCCAAAAACGCCTCGAACGCGCTCGGATTCCGCGGCGTTTGGGAGCCGCTCACCGAACTCGGACGCCAATACTTCAACGCCGAAACGGTCGCCGACGCGGCGCAGGGGCAACGCGCCGAAACGCTGTCGAGCCAACCTTGGACGATTAACTGCGCGGGTCGCTTCGTTTTCGAACTGAAAGGCTCGCCGTTCGGGCACCTCGGCGTTTTCCCGGAGCAAGCGGAAAAATGGGACAGAATCGACGAGTTGTGTCAAAAAATCGCCGACCAAACCGGACGTCCGGCTCGCGTCCTGAATCTCTTCGGATACACCGGCGGAAGCGCGCTCGCCGCCGCGGCCGCCGGAGCGGAAACGACGCACCTCGACGCCGCCCGCAACATCGTCGCGCAAGCCCGCCGCAACGCCGCGCTCTCCTTCCCGACGCCAAACGCCGACGTCGACGCGGGAGCCGAAACGCCGTTTGAAAACGCCGCGCAAAGAGACAACAATCACGAAGTCAAACAAAATTCAACGGAATCAAAAGCGGCAAAACCGTCAAACTCGTCCGACGCGACGCGCCCGACGCCCGGTTCGCTTCGTTGGATCGTCGACGACGCCGTTAAATTCGTCAAACGCGAACTCAAACGGGGCGTCGTTTACGACGGCGTTATTCTCGACCCGCCGACGTACGGACACGGCGCGCGCGGCGAAGTTTGGCGACTTTCCCGCGACCTGCCGCCGCTTCTCGAACGTTGCGTCGAGCTGCTGTCGGAAACGACCGCGTTCGTTATGTTGACCTGTCATACGCCCGGCTTCGAAGCGCCGACGCTCGACCGCCTCCTTCGCTCGACGTTCCGCGCTCGGTTCGGCTCCGAAACCGGCTTCCGCCGCCTCGCGAAACCGCTCGGAATCGAATCGCAAAAGAACGGAACGCTCCCGGCGGGCGACCTCGCGCTCCTCGTTCGCGAAACAAAGTAAAATAAAGCGCGACGACCAACAAAAAACGCGCCGAAAACAGAAAAACGTTTGAATCAACAATCAAACGAAATCCCGTTCTCGACGCGTTTTTCTTTCCCAGCGCGACGCTTTCTTTGTCGGTCAAGCGTCGAAACGCGCAACCGTTCCAAACGCCGCCGGTCGACCGCCGCGAAACGCTCCTAAACGCCGCCGGTCGACCGTCGCCAAACGCTCCTAAACGCCGCCGTCCGACCGTCGCGACCGTTTAAAACGCCGTTAACCGTTTTCCGTTTGAATTTTATCGAACGTTTCTTGCAACAATTCGCGCAATTTTTCGGCGTTAAATTCGTTTCTCGTTCGAAAACGCAAATAAACGGCGTCGAAATCGGCGTTCGACGCGTCGACTTCCGGCTCGAACCCGACGTCGGCGACGCGACCGAGCGGAACCGTTCCCTTCGGCGCGTTGATTTGAACGCAAACGAAGTCGCAATTCTTCGTATAAACTTGGCACCAAGGCCGTTTCGCGCCCTTTTCGAAAAACGGGACGACAATTTTGTTCGTCCAAACCGGCTTCAAGTCGGCGGAAATCGACTCGACGACTTCGAACGTTCGGAGCAAAATCCCGAACGGCCAACGCGCTTTGTCGCTTCCGCCGTAAAAGCCGCCCGGCGACATATGCCATTCGCGCCCCTGC
>JAFSFF010000317.1 GCA_017435375.1 Thermoguttaceae bacterium | reverse complement strand
TCCGGTTTGGCGAGCGGTTCCGGTCGTCGCGGCGGCGCTCGGTTGAGCGGCGGTCGCGGCGGCGGTTCCGAGGGTCGGCGCTTCGACGTCCGGGAAGACGACTTTCAGCGTCGCGAGGAGCGTTTCGAGGTCGACGTCGACCGCGGCGACTTTGCCGTCGCCGCCGATGAGAATCAGCGTCGGCACTTCTTCGATCCCGTAATAACGAGCGAGCGATTTTTCTTTCGCGGCGATCGCTTGGAGGTCGGTCAAAATCGGCCAAGCGAGGGGCGACTTCGTCAAGTACGCTCGCATATCTTTAGCGTCGCCGTCGAGGTTGTATCCGACGATTTCGAAACCGCTTTTGTTGTAGGCTTTGTAAAGTTTCGCAAGTTCTTTTTGAACGTCGGCGCACGATTCGTTCCACGACGCCCAAAAATCGACGAGAACGACTTTGCCCTTAACCGAAGCCGGGTCGAACGCTTTGCCGTCGGCGGTTCGCCCGAACCATTGGAACGTTTTCCCTTCGAGTTCGGAGAAACGAATCGCGCCTTCGAGGCCTTCGAGCGCGCGGAGCGAATCGGCGTCGCCGGCGGCTTTCAAGTTTTTGAGAATCGGCGCCCAAACGGCGGTCGGCAGGGTCGGGTCTTCGAGCGTCGCGGCCAAAATCGCGACCGGAACGACGAGGTCGGTCGTCATATCGGCGGCTTCCGGATGCGCCGCGACGAACGCTTCGACTTCTTTCATCGCCGCTTTCAGCTCTTGCGCGGTTCCGCCGCGTTCGACGACGTCGGCGACCGCCGCTTGAAGGTAAACGCCGGAGAAAGCCAGCGCCGCGTCGCGCCCTTCTTCGAGGCTTTGAACGCGTTTGTTCTTTTGAAGCGCGTCGGCGTACGCCTTCAATTTCGGCAACACGGCGACGTCGACCGACGCTTGATAGCAAAGGACTTGACCTTTAAGGGAGACCGCTTTGAGGAAAACTTCGTCGGTCGTTTTCATCGAGAGAACGCGGTCGGCGATTTTCGCGTTCGTCGCGAGCATTTTGTCGACCCAAGCGACGTATTCTTCTTCCGTTTCGAAAACCGTTTCGTTCGTCAGGAGACGATCCGCTTGCGCGAGGAGTTGTTCCGCGGTCGCGGTCGCCGGAATAACGAATTCGCTTCCGTCCGATTTCTTCGCCGGAGCGGCGGTCGCGCGAGCGGAGGGGGCGGAAGTCGGAGCGGCGGTCGTTTGCGGCGGAGCGACCGTTTCCATTTCGGTAACGACCGCGCCGGTTCGGGCGGCGTTGCGAGCGGCGGCGCGAGCGCGAACGGCGCCGAGCGGGCCGGCTTGCGCGAAAACGTCGGCGGCGGTGAACGCGACGGAAAGCGCGACGGTAAGCGTCGGCGCGACGGCGAAAAATCCCTTCGTCTTTTTCATTGCGAGCTTCAATCCTTGATTGTCGTTGTTGTGTTTGATTGCCGATGGAAAATTGGGCTCGTCGTCGCGTTCTCGACGCGACCGAAAGCGCTTCGGACGGGGGCGACGAACGGAAATGGGCGAGCGTTCGCGGCGTCGACGCGCTTAGACGGCGCGGCGGAGCGACGCGTTTGGAGCGAGTATAACAAAATTTCGCGATCCGTAAAACGGGTGTTTTCGAATTTTTCCCCTTCGTCGGGCGGTTTTTTTTCTCGACGAGGCGGGTTTTTTACGGTCGCGACAATTTTTCCGTTTTTGTCTCGTTGAGAAAAAGGGGCAAAAACGCAAAGAACGGCGCCGCGAGCGCTCGACCGTCGCGCCGTCGCAAGAAACGACGGCGGCGGTTCGGCGCGCGAGCGGCGTCGGGTCAAACGCGGAAAATTCCGACTTCGGCCGGCGGATACGAGCGGCGTTTTTTCGGCGGAATCTCGACTTCGAGGAGGTCGAAATCGAAACGGTCGTCCGACTCGACGACAAAGAGCGACCCTTCCGGCGCCCGTTCGCGAAGCGTTTTCAACAGGGATAGCGTTTCCTCTTCGCGGTCGACGAAGAAGTCGTAAGGCGGCGAGCAGAAGACGAGCCAAGGAACGTCTTTCGGAAGCGTCGCTTGCGAAAGGGACTCGATCGCCGACGTCGGCGGCGGCGCGTTCGGGTCGGTCGCGGCGAGTTTGCGGCCCCAGAAGTACGTGTCGGTCGTCGACAACTCGATTTTCGCGGCGGTTCCGGGAATTTTTTCCTCAAGAATCTCGATGTTGCGCCGAGCGATCCGCGCCGTCGGGAAGTGAATTTCGATCGTCGTCGCCGAGACCGCGCCGCGACTGATCGCTTCGAACGTCAGCGCGCCGGTGCCGCCGAAGAGGTCGACGACGTGTTTTCCGCGAACGTCTTGCCCGAGGAGGTTGAAGATCGCTTCGCGCACCCGCTCTTTCATCGGACGGACGCGACGGTCGCCGCCGTATTCGAGCTTCGTTCCGCGGAAGAGCCCGCCGACGACGCGCAAGCCGACCGAGTCGCCGCGGTCGCCCGGTTCGCTCCCGACGTTCTTATTTCGCTTCGAACGCTTGCGCGGTTCCGGCGTCTCGACCGTCGCCGTCGACGCGTTCGAACGGGCGTTTTTGCGGTTTTTGTCAAACTTGCCGGTTTTGCTCGACGCGACGCCGTTGGACGAAATTTTTTCGCTTTTTTTTCCGCCCTTATTAATATCGACGTCGTTTTCGACGTTCGACCCGGCGTCGGCGACCCGGCGACCGCGTCCTTTTTGCGCTTTCGCGGCGCGACGTTGGCGACGATAATCTTCCGCGCCCTTGTTCATAAGGTCGGTCGCGTCGAAAAAATCGTCGGAATCGTCGACGGCGGCGCCCTTTTTTTTCTTCGACGGTGCGAAACGGCGGCAGATTTCGGCGCTCGAAAGGTACGGCGCGATCGTAATATCGTCGTTACCGTCGGCAAAATTTTCCCAATTTTCGCGGCGGCTCTTCCGCGACGGCGTTTTTTTCACGGCTTTTTCCTGTTTTTTCGGTTTTAAGG
>JAFSFF010000034.1 GCA_017435375.1 Thermoguttaceae bacterium | reverse complement strand
GCTCGTTCATACCGAACCCGCTCGGCTTGGTCGCGAAAGTGATCGCCGCCGACGCGTCCCCGGCGTTCGACGTTATGGAGTCGGTCTTTGAAGACTTCGTCGCGGAAGAGGAAAACGTCGAGATTTTGACGACGATTATCGACGAAGACGGCGAAGCGGACGAAGAAACGATCGCCGCCGCGCAAAAACAATACGTCGCGAAGCTCGCCGAGTTGATCAAAGCGAAATTCGCCGACGCCGAATTTATCGCCGAACTCGAACCGCGCCTCCCGGCGCCGATTTTGGCCGGGCTCCAAGACGTTCTGCTCGCGACGCTTCACGACGAAGTTTACCAAGAACTGCTCTTCGACGCCGAAAACGCTCAATATATCGTCGACGAAGACCCGGCGACCTTCCTGACCGACGCTTACCTCGCGCAACTCAACGGGAACGACGAGCCGATCGCGCCGGAAGATATGACGTACTTCAAGACGCTCCGCGCTTCGATCGTCGCCGCTTGCGACTCGATGGCGGAAGTCTTGGCCGCCGAAGCGCAACTCGACGCGCCGCGTCCGTTCGTCGAAGGCGCCTACCTCGGGCTCGCCGAAAACGCGATTTCCGATATGGAATTCCTCACTTGTACGGAATGCCACGCCTTCTACGGCAAAGAAAACGACCACGCGTGCGACCTCCGCGCTTACATGAGCCGCGACTGGATCGCCGGTTTCATCGCCGACCCGACGCAAAAACGCTTCTACGGCGACCATAACGACCGTATGCCGGCGTACTGCCCGACCGAAGGCGACAAACTGATGACCGAAAAAGAGGTCGAACTCCTCGCCGATTGGCTCGCCGGGAAGTGGTACCGCGCTCCGGAAGTCGCGAACGATACGCGACTCGGCAAGAACGGCGCCGCGAAAGAAGCGTCGAAAGCCGCCGCCGAAGCGCAAGCCGCCGTCGACGCGGAAAAAGCCGCCGCGAAAGCCGAACTCGACGCGAAAATCGCCGAAGAAGCCGCCGCCAAGGCCGCCGAAGACGAAGCGAAAGCGAAAGCCGCCGAAGAACGCGCTAAGAAAGCGGAAGCCGACAAAGCGAAGCGCGCCGCCGACGAAAAGAAAGCGTTGCAAGACGCCGTCGCGAAAGCTAAAGCCGACGCGGAAAAAGCCGTCGCCGACGCTAAAGCCGCCGCCGAAGCGCAAGTCGCCGAGATTAAGGCCGCCGCCGCGAAGGAAATTGAAGCCGCTAAAGCCGCCGCCGCGAAGGAAGCCGACGCTCGTGTTTCGACCGCCGACCAAACCGCCGCTCAAGCGGTGAAGAACGCGGAAGTCCAACGCGATTCCGCGCTCGCCGCCGCCGAAAAAGCGACGCAAGACCGCGACGCGGCCCGCGCCGTCGCCGCCGAAACGAACGTCGCGCTCGAAAAAGCGGTCGCCGCGAAGGCCGCCGCGGACAAAGCCGCCGCCGACGCTCAAACCGCCGCCGCGAAAGAAATCGCCGACGCGCAAACCGCCGCCGCGCGCCAAGTGGAAGCCGCTCGCGCCGCCGCCGAAAAGACGGTCGCCGACGAACGCGCCGCTTCCGCGCAAGCTCGCGCGACGCTTCAAAAGCAAGTCGAAGAGATGAAAGCGGAACTCGAAGCGGCCCGCGCCGCTCGCGCCGCCGCCGAAGCCGCCGCGAACGCTCCGGCTCCGGAAGCGCCCGCCGAGTGATAACTTACGCGGTTTTAACGCGTTAGCGGTCGATTTGCCGTCGCTCGTTCGAGGAGCGGCGGCGAACGATCGCGCCGAGTTAAGGGCGACGCGTCGAGGGGCGCGCCGCTCTTTTGCGCCGCCGAACGTCGTTTACGTCGTCTTGAAGCGGAGGTCGCGAACCGTTTGAAAAAAGAAAAACGCAAACGGGTTCGCGCGACGGTAAAAAGACGAGCGTAAATGTCGCGACGGCAAGCGTTAAAAGATTCGGCCTCTCGGCTTCAACGCCGTCGAGGCGCGTTTTTAGGGAAGCGTCGTTTTGACGCGGGCGACCGCGACGAGAGCGAAACGGCGCTAAATTCTTGTCGCCTTTAAGTTTAGAGAGGTGTGAAATACGATGAAAAAATCGACGATTTGGAGCGCCGCGCTTTGTTGCGTCGCCGCCCTTTGCGCCGTCGGAACCGGCTTCGCCCAAGACGCCGACTCGAAAAAAACGTCCGGCAACCCCGTTTTTCCCGGTTGGTACGCCGATCCGGAAGTCGCGATGTTCGACGGTAAGTACTGGATTTTCCCGACTTACTCCGATCATTTCGATAAACAAACGTTTTTCGACTGCTTCTCCTCGACCGACCTGGTGAATTGGACGAAACACGAACGCGTTCTCACCAACGAGAACGTTAAGTGGGCGCGTCGGGCGATGTGGGCGCCGTCCGTCGTCGAAAAAGACGGCAAATATTACTTTTTCTTCGGCGCCAACGACGTTCACGAGGGCGAAGTCGGCGGAATCGGCGTCGCCGTCGCCGACAAACCGGAAGGGCCGTACAAGGATTACCTCGGCAAACCGTTGATCAACGATATTGTCAACGGCGCGCAACCGATCGACCAATTCGTTTTCCAAGACGACGACGGGACGTGGTACATGATTTACGGCGGGTGGCGACACTGCAATATTGTCAAACTCAAGGACGACTTCACCGGCCTCGTTCCGTTCGAAGACGGGACGATCTACCGCGAAATCACGCCGAAAGGTTACGTCGAAGGGCCTTGGGTCAAGAAAATCAACGGCAAATATTACTTTATGTGGTCGGAAGGCGGCTGGACCGGCCCGCATTACAAGGTCGCTTACGCGATTTCCGACTCGCTTTTCGGCCCGCACGAACGTATCGGCGAAATCATCTCGCCCGACCCGAAAGTCGGGATGGGCGCCGGGCACCACAGCGTTCTGCAAACGCCGTCGGGGAACTGGTACGCGATTTACCATCGCCGCCCGATTACGGAAACGCACGGCAACCACCGCGCCACTTGCATCGATAAGTTGGAGTTTAACGCCGACGGAACGCTCAAACCGGTTACGCTGACTTACGAAGGCGTCGAAGCCGACCCGATCGACGCGAAATAGTCGCGAGGTAAACGGCGGATTTAGCCGACTTTGCGGATTTTAGAAACGACGTCGCGGCTTTGGACGCGGCGTCGTTTTTTTGTCGACGGCGCGAAAAGGGGAAAGGCGAAAAAGGAAAAAAGAAAACGCCGACGCGGGAAACGTCGGCGGTGAGCGAACGCGCCGGAATGTAAAACGGCGCGAAATAGGCGGGAAAAGCGGGACGAAATAAAATTGAGGAAAAGGGAGAGTAAAAATCGCCGCTCGGAGGTTGAGCGAACCGCGCGGCGCCGCTTACCGTCGGCGAGAGGCAAATATCGACGACGGGTCGCTGTAACGATGTAAGGTAAAACGCCGATTTAACGAAATTGCGTTAAAAAACGGCGATGAACTTGCCAATAACAAGTTAACGAGACGCGGATTCTTCTTCGCGACGTTGGCGTTGCTCCCAATAACGGCGTTCCCAAAGGTCGTACTGCGGATCGCCGTAACGGAAAGTGAAGGACGCGTCCGGGAGCTGTCGACCGTCGTCGCGAGGTTTCGAGCGCATTCTAACGATTAAAACGGCGCGATTCGGACGTTCGACAACGTAAGATTCGGGGGTCATTGGAGGGGCTCCAAGGTCGGGAGGGGAAAGAGCGAGCCGCGTCGCTCTCGATAACGTTTAAACCGCGAGGAACCGGCGAGGTTCCGCGGAATTAAAAATTTTTTGCCGATTTTCTGTATTTTTTTCGAAAGACGAAAAAACGAGACGTGAAAGGCGCGATTAACGACGGCGGCGGAGACGAACGGCGGCGAGATTAGCCAAGTCGACGGCGTAAAACGCGGCGACGGCGGCGACTTCCGCGACGATCGAAACGAGCCGTTGAACCAGCGCGACGATCGTCGCCAACGTTTCGGCGGACGTCGTAAAGGTCGCGTTTTCCGGCGTTTGCAGGAGCGTTTCAAAGAAGGGAATCAGCAAAATCGTCAGCGCCGCCTCGCGAACGCCGAGTCCGCCCGGCGCGACGGCGACCGCGAAACCGAAAACGACCGCCAGCGCCGACGCCGCGATCAAAAGATGAGCCGACGGCCAAAACGAACCGGCGGCGACGCCGATCGCGCCGATCGCCGCCCAAAGAGAGAGGCCGAAAAAGAGCCAAAGAACGCTTGTCAGTCCGACGCCGACGAACAGCGAACGCCAAGTCAACGCGCGGAAACGCTCTTGAAGCGTCGGATCGTTTTTGCCAACCCGTAAAATCGATAAAATCCGAACGAAAATCGGCGGAAGGAGAGGCGCGCCGACGCAAATCGCCGTCGATAACGCCAAGGCCGAGTAAAGCCAGTGTTCGCGGAAATAGACGGCGACGATCAGCGCGGAAATCAGCGCTCCGGTCGCCATCATCGTCAGCGTTTCGTAAAAGACGCAAACCGCCGCGACGCTCGCTTTCGTCTTGTCGTTTGCGACGAGCGCGGAACGGATAACGACGACGAGCGCCTTGCCGGGAACGTACTTGCCTAACTGACTGACGTAAAACGCTTTAAACGCCGAAAAAACGCCCGGCGCGCCGCCGAGCCAACGGATCGAGAGACGCCAAAAATAGGCCGACGGAACGTAGGCGGCGAGGTAAAAAAAGCCCGAAGCGAGGAGCCAACCGGGACGCGGACGCCAGTCGTATCGCGAAATTTCCGCCCAATCCTTCGAGAGGCGACTCGCGATCCAACCGACGATTAGCGCGAAAAGAAAAAATTTCGCCGTCGCGACGAAGCGTTTTTTCCAAGGTGAACGCGTTTTGGGGGAGGAAGACGGCGATCGGGAGGACGTCGGCGAATCGGTCGGTTCGGCGGGAGCGGCGGAGAGGGAAGAAACGGCGGTTTCGACGGAAGCGGTCGCGCGGGTCATACGGATTTTTCCGGTTCGTTGGAGCGTCGGGCGTCGGCGTCTTTCAGTTGAAGGACTTTTTCGCGAGCGCGGACGAGGAACTGTTCCTTGCTTTCGTTGCGCTCGTACCAGATCGGCGGGCCGAAAACGACGCGAGAAAGGAGAAAAACGGGTAAAATAACGCCTTTAGGCAAAATGCGGTTCATATTGGCGAGGTAAATCGGAACCAATTCGAGGTCGGGGCGCTTCTTCACCAAATAAAAAACGCCGCTTTTGAATTCGCCGACTTGCCCGGTCGTCGAACGCCCGCCCTCCGGGAAGATGATGATCGAGTAACGGTCGCCCATTTCGTCGAGCATATGGTAAAGCGGATTGTTTCGTTTCGAAACGTTTTCGCGGTCGACCAAAATCGCGTTCATTACCGGGCCGCTCAAGAAACGACGAATCGGGCCGCCCGTCCAATAATCTTTCGCGGCGACGAGCCGAGTTTTCGCGCGAACTTTCGGAGGAAGCGCCGCCCAGATGACGAGACCGTCGAGATGGCTCGTATGATTCGCGATGTAAATCCGTTGGCCGCTTTCGTCCGGTTGGTTGTCGACCCAATACGCCGAAGCGCCGCTAATGAATTTAGCGAGAAAAATAAGGAAGGCGCGAACCAAGGAAGTGAACATCGACGTTTCCTCATAACGCGTCGCGAACCGACGGCGAGGTCGGCAAAGTCGACGCGTCTTCACAATGTTGACGCAACGCGGCGTCGGCGTTTATAAAATCGACTCCATCAGGAGACGCATTTTGCGCAACTCGCTTTCGGGCGAGAGGTTCGGCAACGGCGCCAAGTCGACGCAAAGCGCGCGATTGTATTCGTTTTTGCGGAGTTGCGCGACTAAGCGATTGTATTCCAAAACGCCTTGTCCGATTTGAACTTGGAAACTTTTGGCGGTCGTGTCGCGCAGACGAACGTGCGACGTTCGCGGAATCAACGCGTCGTAATCGGCGGGCGTTTCGCGGTCGAAAATGAAGTGCGACGGGTCGAGCGCGACCGAAAGTTCCGGAACGCCTTTGCAGAGGCTGCCGAGCGAGTCGACGGAACCGGAAATCGCGCCGCGTTCGGTCAAAACGGCGACGGCGACGCCGGCGTTGACCGCCGATTGAGCGACGCGACGAAGGCGCTCGAACTCCTCGTTGTACGGAGAGCCGAGCGGCGCCGATTTGACGACGAGCGTAACGGCGCGCAACGCTTTCGCGAGGCGCAGGCAAAGCTCGAACTTCGCGAAATAGCGCGGGTCTTCCGCCGAAACGTCGAGGAAAAAAGCGACCGGAGCGATTTGGCGGTTGACGAGGCAAAGACGCGCGACGGCGTTGAAGTCTTGCGCGATCCACTCCGGCTTGAGGTCGTTCGGGCCGTCGCCGACGGCGATTTCGGCGGCGCCGTATTCCAAGTCGGCGAGCTTATTCAGACTCTTGGCGAGCGAAAGGTTCGGAAAACAACGGGTCGAGGCGGCGACAAACAACGCGAAAACTCCAAAAAATGCGGGGGGAAACGACCGAGCGTCGACGGGAAAAACGGGACGCGCAAACGCTCGAACGTTTTCATTATAACGGTTCGAACGATTTTTTCAACGGGACTTTCGGGGATTTTCCTTTTTTTTGCGGAAAGGGTCGGCGTCGATATTTCAACGGTTCGAACGATTTTTTCGACGGGACTTTCGGGGATTTTCCGTTTTTTTGCGGAAAGGGTCGGCGTCGATATTTCAACGG
>JAFSFF010000316.1 GCA_017435375.1 Thermoguttaceae bacterium | reverse complement strand
GCGTTACGTCCAAAGTTTGCGGTCGAGCGCGCGATAACCGATCGCTTCGAAGAGGTGCGGCGTCTCGATGTTTTCCGCGCCTTCCAAGTCGGCGACGGTGCGAGCGACGCGCAAAATCTTGTCGTGCGCCCGCGCCGAAAAGCCGAACTCGTTCATCGCCGATTCGAGGACGGAGCGCCCGGCGTCGTCGAGTTTCGCCCAGCGTTCGAGTTCGCGTCGTCGCATTTGCGCGTTCGTTCGAATCGTCGACCCGGCGTACCGCTTCGCTTGAATCGCTCGCGCTTTCAAGACTTGTTCGCGAATTTCGGCGCTCGTCGTTCGCGGCGCGTCGGACGAAAGTTCGAGATACGAGACCGGCGGCGTCTCGATGTGAATGTCGATTCGGTCGAGGAGCGGGCCGCTGACGCGCGCCATATACTTCTCGATCTGCCCGACCGAACAGCGGCAAGCGCGGCGCGGGTCGTTGCGGTATCCGCAAGGGCAAGGGTTCATCGCGGCGATCAGGACGAAATTCGCCGGAAACGTTTCGGTTCGAGCGGCGCGCGAGATCGTCGCTTTGCCGTCTTCGAGCGGTTGACGCATCGCTTCGAGCGTCGAGCGGCGGAACTCCGGCAACTCGTCGAGAAAAAGGACGCCGTGGTGCGCCAAGCTGATTTCGCCGGGCGTCGGTTTCGCGCCGCCTCCGACGAGACCGGGCGCGCTGATCGAATGGTGCGGCTCGCGGAACGGTCGCGTCGCGACGAGGGGCGCTTCGCCGTTAATTTTTCCGACCGCGCTGTAAATTTGCGTCGTTTCGAGCGCTTCGTCGAGCGTCGGCGGCGGAAGAATCGTCGGGACGCGCTTGGCGAGCATCGTTTTTCCGGTTCCGGGCGGGCCGATCATCAACATATTATGCGCGCCCGCCGCCGCGATGGTCGCCGCTCGTTTCGCGCTTTCTTGACCGAGAACGTCGGCGAAATCGACGTCGTATTGCGAAAGCCGCTCGAAAAGCGCGTCGGAAAGGCCGGCTTTCGGTTCGATTTCGAGCGCGCCGCTCAAAAAGCCGACCGCGTCGTTCAAGCGAGAAATCGGAATCGCGTCGATTCCTGCGACGATCGCCGCTTCGCTCGCGTTCGCCGCCGGAACGAGAATCCCGCGCAAACCGGCCCGAACCGCCGCGAGCGCCGACGCCAAAACGCCCCGACAAGGCCGCGTCGAACCGTCGAGCGCCAACTCGCCGACGACCGCGTATTCCGCCAAACGCTCCGACGCGAACTGCCCCGACGCCGCGATCTCGCCGAGCGAAATCGGCAAGTCGAACGACGCCGCGTGTTTCGGCAAGTCCGCCGGCGCCAAATTGACGACGACGTCTCCCGCCGGAACGCCGAAACCGCTGTTCGCGATCGCCAACTTGACGCGGAACGCGCTCTCGCGAACGACCGTCTCCGCCAAGCCGACGATCGTCGTTTTCCCTTCGTCTTCCTTGCTTTTCGCGACGCCGCGCCCCGAAACGTCGACTTCGACCTCGACCGGCGTCGCGGAAACGCCTTGGAGGGAAAACGTTTTAACTTTGATTAACATTGCGAAAATCCTCGCGGAAAGGGCCGGTCGGTCGGGCGGCGCGAAATCGCGAAATTAAGGAAAAGGAAGGGGATATAAGGGGAAGGAGGAACGCGCCTCGGAACGTCGACGTCGGGGACGGCGCTCCGAAAAGTCGCGGCGTTGTCGGCGAAATCGGCGGTTTAGTTTTGCGTTTCTTGCGACTCTTGCGCGTCGGTCGCCCATTCGAAGACGCCGAACTTGCGGAAACGTTGGTAACGCTCTTCGACGAGGCGTTCGACCGGGATTTTCGTCAGTTCGCGCAGTTGCGTCCGCAAATATTGCTTCATTCGCAACCCCGCCAAGCGACAGTCGCGGTGCGCGCCGCCGACCGGCTCTTCGATCACGTCGTCGACGACGCCGAATTTGAGGAGGTCTTTCGACGTAAACTTGAGCGCTTCGGCCGCCTTATCCTTGTGTTCGCCGCTTTTCCAAAGGATGCCCGCGCACCCTTCCGGACTGATGACGCTATAATACGAGAATTCCAACATCGCGACGCGGTCGCCGACGGCGATCCCGATCGCGCCGCCGCTTCCGCCTTCGCCGATGACGACCGCGATAATCGGCGTCGGCAGGGTCGCCATCTCGAACATCGATTCCGCGATCGTCTGCGCGACGCCGCGTTCCTCCGACGCGACGCCGGGATAGGCGCCCGGAGTGTCGACGAAACAAATAATCGGCAGTCCGAATTTCGCCGCCATCCGCATCTTCGCGATCGCCTTGCGGTACCCCTCCGGGTGCGCGCAACCGAAGTTGCATTGAACGCGTTCTTTAGCGTCGCGTCCCTTTTGGTGTCCGATCACCATCGCTTTGAATTCGTCGAGTTTCGCCCAACCGACGCGAATCGCTCGGTCGTCGCCGAACGTTTTGTCGCCGTGCAACTCGACGAACTCGTCGAACACGAGGTCGATGTAATCGAGCGTTTGCGGACGCTCCGGGTGCCTCGCGACTTCGACCGTTTCCCAAGCGTTGAGGTTCGCGTAAACTTTTTTCGTCAGTTCGGCCAATCCGAGTCGCAGACGCTGAACTTCTTCGCGAATTTCCGGCGAATTGTCGGCTTTTTTGCGCAACGCTTCGAGGCGCGCTTCCATCTCAAAAATCGGTTGTTCGAACGAAAGGCGTTGTGCGGCGGGCGGCATATCGCGGTTCTCCGGAAAACGAAAATAAGGGGGAATATCGAAAGGTCGAAAAACGCCGTCTGCGGCGCGCCTCGCCGAGCGGACGGGCGCGTCGCTCGACGACCGTTGAACGGCGTTAAGTCGGTAATTTAAGTTGGTAAAATGGGTAAAATGCGACGGTTGGGAGTCGGCTTTTTTTTCGTTTTTTATTCGCGTCGGCGTTCCGCGAGGTCTCGATTTAACATTTTTGGAAAAAAATGAAGAAAAAAGGGGGATTTTTTGGCGTTGAAACGTTTTTTTTATCGTCCTAAAGAATATAGGAGGGCGTTTCGGCGCCGCGGCGTTGCGAAGGAAAAACGAATAATGGGGAAAATTTCCTAAATCCTTACATTAATTTTGCGAAGCGAGCGCTCTAGACGAGCGAAGGGACGCGGCGAAACGGTTGAGAAACGCCAAACTATGATAAATATATACGGAGGAAAAGCGCGACGTCAAGAAGCGATTTCGGAAAAAAAGAGAAAAAGACGGATTTTTTTAGCAAGAAAAAAAGGAAGACGGCAACTTATTTTGAAACTCTTGAACGACGCGTCGACGAAACGTTCCAACGCTAAGAGAGACCGGACGGCGACGCGACGAGTTTGTCGACCGACGACGCGAAACGTTTGTCGAATGGTGAAATAGAAAATTTAGGATAACGGCAATGGTTAAGTCGATCGCAAAACAGATCAAACGCGCCGAATGGGAATTCGCGAACGTTCGCGGCGAAGGCAAGGCGTTGGGGTTTGACGAAAAAATCGACGATTTGCGCGAATCGTCGAGCGGAACGGTCGCGGCGTCGCGTTCCGAATTTTCGCGTAAAGACGAGAGTATGAAGGAAGAGATTTATCGAGAATTTTGTCGCGGCGTTTCGATTAAGGATTTGGCGCAAAAGTTCGGGCGCGCCGTCGCGTCGATTTATCGAGCGGTCGGAGCGCGACGCGCCGAGGTGATTTTCGCGCTTCCGCTCGATTACGTCCCGAGTCCGGAATTTGAGCGCGCGACGACGGCGAGAGCGGAGCGCGCGCTGCTCGTTTTCAACGAAGAGACTTCGACGGGCGGCGAAGCGACGGTCGCGGCGAAAAAAAACGGAAAATTAAGGGCGGCGGCGACCGCCGAGTCGGCGTATTTGTCGCGACTCGACGATTCGCCGTTGTTGAGCCCCGCCGAGGAAGCGTTTTTGTTCCGAAAATTCAATTTCCTCAAATTTAAAGCGTCTCGACTCCGCGACGCGCTCGATCCGAAAAAGCCGAAAATGTGCGTAATGGACGAAATCGAACGCCTCTGGAGCGAAGCGGTCGCGACGAAAAAACGCTTGATTTCGGCGAATTTGCGACTTGTCGTTTCGGTGGTGAAAAAATACGGCGCCGGTTCGCTCCTTTCGTTTAACGAATTGGTGAGCGACGGGAACGTTTCGCTGATGAAGGCGGTCGAAAAATTCGATTATACGACCGGGAACCGCTTCAGCACGTACGCGACTTGGGCGCTTTATCGAAATTTCGCGCGAACGATTCCGGACGAACGGAAACGCGTCGAACGATTCCGACCTTGCGACGTTTCGCTTTTAGAGCTGAAACAAGATCAACGTTCCTCGCCGCGTCAAGCGGAGCGCGTTTACGCCGAACAAACGTCGCAAGTGGCGAGGTTTATGCGCGATTTGAACGAGCGCGAACGCCAAATCGTCGAGATGCGATACGGCTTCGGCGCCGCCGATTCGAAACCGCAGACGCTGCGTCAAGTCGGGCAAAATATGGGCGTAACGAAGGAGCGCGTTCGTCAAATTGAAATCCGCGCGCTTGAAAAAATGCGTCGAATCGCGGAAGAGGAAAAATTGGAAATTCCGGAGTTTTACTAAGTCGCGGTCGAGCGACGTTTAACCGCGCGGCGCGGCGATTTCGCGCCTTCGAGTTAAAACGAGCGAAAAAAGCGCGTCGGCGGGCGAAAGCGAACCGACGCGCTTTTTTTCGTTTGACGCGACAAACGTTAGCGTTTTGCGGTCTTGGCCGCCGCTTTAACCGCCGCCGCGAAGTAAAAGGAACCGATCGCGCAAAGTACTTCGTCCGAACGGGGCGACCGCGCGAAATAGTCGGCGAGAAAAGCGCGAAAATCCGGAATGACGCGAATTTTGCGTCGGACGGGATCGCCTTCCGCAAACCCTTCTTCTAAAACGCTTTCCGTCGCGCGAATTAATTCGTCGATCGGAAGGGCGCGCGCCTCTTGCGAACGTTCGGTGAGGAGGATTTCGTCGACGAACGGCGCCGTTTCGGCCAACATTCCGCGAACGTCTTTGCCGACCGTCGTCGCGAAAAGAATCTTGATTTTGCGGTTCGGGAAGCGTTCGAGCGCCGCTTGGACGAACGCCGCGACCGAAGCGCGGTTGTGCGCTCCGTCGACGTAAACCGCCGGCGACTTCGAGACTTGTTCGAAACGGCAAGGCAAAACGATTTGCGTCGCGGCTTGGCGGAGCGTCTCCGGCGAAAAAGCGGGCGCGTTCGGCTCGAGAACGTTCGCGATTTTTAGCGCGATTTCGAGATTCCAACGGCGCGCGTCGTCGAACGGCGGAGACGGAAGCGTCGCGACTGCGGGACTTATCGAGTCGATTTGATAAAGCGGAGCGTCGAATTCTTCCGCTCGACGACGAACGACGGCGCGAATCGTTTCGACGTCGGCGGCGGAAATCGTCGTTTCCGGTTCGATTTGTCGCGACGCGGCGCCGCCGGGAAGACGAGCGATTCGAGCGTTCAAAATTTGCGAAAAACCGACGCCGCAAACGACCGGCGCGGAAGATTTGATAATGCCCGCTTTCTCTTCGGCGATCTCTTCGAGCGTCGAACCGAGAACGTCGCAATGGTCGTAACTGACGCTCGCGATCGCGGAAACGTCGGCGTCGCAAACGTTGGTCGCGTCGAACCTGCCGCCGAGTCCGACTTCGAGAATCGCGACGTCGACTTCGGCGCGAGCGAACAAAACGAGCGCGACGACGAGCGACCATTCGAAAAACGTCAACGGGCGAGAGTCGCCGCGTTCCTTTTCAAAACGAGCGTAAAGACGGGCGAGTT
Source organism: Thermoguttaceae bacterium (assembly GCA_017435375.1). GTDB lineage: Bacteria > Planctomycetota > Planctomycetia > Pirellulales > Thermoguttaceae > RUG369. The sequence goes on along the minus strand of JAFSFF010000316.1, from coordinate 2,072 downwards.
CGAGAAGCGTCTCGGCGAAAAACGTTTTGCCGCAACGCTTTCCGTTGATTTGGAACCGCTCGGTCGGCTCTTCGATATGCGGCGACGTGAAGAGGCCGACGCGACGGCCCCGAGCGCGAAGGAGCGCGTCGAGCGAAGCGCAAACCGTTCCCTTGCCTTTGGTGCCGGCGACATGAACGATCTTGAAATTCTTCTCCGGGTTTCCGAGGAACGCCAAGAAGTCTTTTAACCGCAAAAGGTTGCGTCGCATTTCCTCGTAAGGAATTTTTTGAAACGTTTCGTAATTCGTGCGTTTGTAAAGAAAGTCGAGAGCGCGGCGGTAAAGATCGTTTTCTTTGGCGGACATCGCAAAAAAAAATAAAGGGCAAACGCCGCGGAAAAGTCGGGACGGCGGAAGGTTTTAAAAATGAACGACAAGGGGGAAAATTTAAAATAGCGTTGTTAAAAACAGCGCGAAAAACGTCGCGTTCCGCGGAACAAAACGCGACGTTGAGACAAAACGCTCCCGTTCCGTCGAGCGAACCGACGCGGAACGCTCGACGGGGGAAACGTTAAGTCGCTAAATAAAACGGTTAAGCGACGACGAGTCGCGTTCGCCGTTTTTCGCTCAGCTTTGGAGCGGTTTCGTCATACGCATCGGGTCGAGACCTTCGGCGAGTTGATCCGGCGGGAGAATTTCTTTTTCTTCGCAGAGTTGACGGATCGTTTTGCCGGTTTTGAAGGCTTCTTTCGCGAGCGCGGCGGCTTTTTCGTACCCGATGTACGGGTTGAGGCCGGTAACGATCGAGAGGCTTTGTTCGACGGCGGACGCGCATTTTTCGCGGTTCGCTTGAATGTCTTGGAGGCACTTGTCGGCGAAAACGTCGGCGCCGCCGGCCAAAATGCGGACGGATTCGAGCGCGGCGTCGGCCATCACCGGCATCAAGATGTTAAGTTGGAATTGACCGCCCGAAACGCCGGAGAGACCGAGCGTCGTGTCGTTCCCGACGACCTTCGCCGCGAGTTGCATAACGCTTTCGCAGACGACCGGGTTGACTTTGCCCGGCATAATCGAGCTGCCCGGTTGGAGGTCTTTGAGGATAATTTCGTAGTAGCCGCAGCGCGGGCCGGAGCCGAGCCAACGGATGTTGTTCGCGACGTTCGAAAGGGTCGTCGCGACCGCTTTGAGGAGCGAGTGCGCGGCGACGAGGCCGTCGCGTTGGGCGTTCGCTTCGAAGTGGTCGGCGGCTTCGCGGAAGGCGATACCGGTTTCTTTTTCGAGAATCGCGGCGACGGTGGAGCCGAATTTCGGGTCACAGTTGATGCCGCTGCCGACGGCGGTGCCGCCGCACGGGAGTTCGCAAACTTGTTCGATCGCGAGATGGCAGCGTTCGATCGCGAGTTCGAATTGACGGGCGAAACCGCCGAATTCTTGACCGAGGGTCAACGGGGTCGCGTCGGCCAAGTGGGTGCGGCCGATTTTGAGGACGTCTTGCCATTCGGCGGATTGACGTTTGAGAATCGCGAGGCATTTTTCGAGCGCCGGGATGAGGCGTTCTTTAATGGCGACCGCGACCGCGACGTGAATCGCCGTCGGGAAGGAGTCGTTCGTCGATTGACCGCAGTTGACGTGGTCGTTCGGGTGAATCGGTTTTTCTTGCGAGAAGCGGTCGTAACCGGCGAGTTCGAGCGCGCGGTTCGAGATGACTTCGTTCGCGTTCATATTCGACGAGGTGCCGGAACCGGTTTGGTAAACGTCGATCGGGAATTCGGCGTCGAGTTTGCCGTCGGCGACTTCGCGAGCGGCTTGGTACAACGCGGCGAGTTCTTTTTCACCGAGCGGAGCGCGACCCTTCGTCAAGCGGCCGAGTTGGGCGTTCGCTTGAGCGGCGGCCCATTTGAAGAGGCCGATCGCGTGGATCAGTTCCGGAGCGATGCGCGAACCGGAAACCGGGAAGTTTTCGACGGCGCGTTGCGTTTGCGCTCCGTAGTAAGCGTCGTGAGGAAGGCGGACTTCGCCCATCGTGTCGCGTTCGACTCGGTATTCGGACATTTATGGTCTCCTTGGAGAGATAAAATGGGGTAAGTAGGTG
>JAFSFF010000315.1 GCA_017435375.1 Thermoguttaceae bacterium | reverse complement strand
TCTTCGACGCGGCAAGACTTCTAAGCGTCGCGACGTTCGCGCTTCGCGACGCGGCAAACGTTACTTCCCGCTTGGAGCCGTCTCGCTCGCCTCGCTCGCTTCGCTCGTTTGCCCCAAACCGCCTTTCAGACGCTCGGTCGATTCCGACGTCGCGCCTTTTTTCAGCGCCGGGAGCGCGACCTTCGCCGTTCGCGGGTCGAGGTTGAAGATCGTAAAACCGTCCGCGCCCGCCTTGCGCGCCTCGACGACTTGCGCCGCGATCTGCTCCGCCCCCATCGAAATTCCGGTCGCCGTCATCCCGATTCCCGGGTAAACCGGCGTTCGACCGCCAACCGCGTCGAGCTGACCGCGAACCGTCGCCGCGAACCCCGCCGCGTCCGCCGTGTAATCCATCGGACAAACGAAGTCGAGCAGGCCTTCGTCGATCCAGCCGATCCAGTCCTGCGCGACCGACCGTTTCGCCGAGTCGACGCCGGAGAAAACCGCCGCCGAAAGCGCGACGTTCGGTCGTTTTTCGTCGAGCGTCTTCCGAATCGAGCGAACCAGCGACGTAATATGCGAACGCCGCCATTCGTCGAACGCCGCGCGAATCGCCTTATCTTCGCGAACGCAAGTCGGGAAATCGTCGAGTTTGCGCCCGGTCTTCCGCTCGTATTCCTCCGAGAAACGCGCTTTGCAGCCGTCGCAGAAGCAATGGTCGTTATCCGGGTAACGGATGTAATCGAGGTGAATCCCGTCGACGTCGTACTTCGTCGCGACCTCTTCGAGCGCCGCCCGTTCGAGTTCCAGGTTCGCCGGGTGCGACGGGCAAAGCCAAGGCGACTCCTCGCCGTCGAGCGAAACTTGGAGCCGACCTTGCGCCCGCATCTCCGCTAAAAACTCCGCCGGAGCGTTCGACGCGTTGAAGCAAACTTTCCAAATATGCGTCTCGAGCCCCCGTTTTTTGCAAGCCGCGACCGCCGCCGCGATTTGGTCGCCGTATTCCTCGACCGACGGCGCGACCGGAAGAATTTCGCTCCGATAATAAGCGACGCCGCCCCAAAGCATATTCGGAACAACGCCGTTAAAACCCGCGTCCGCAAGCGCTTGCGCCGTCTTGTCCCAATCGCCGCGCTCGATTCCGAAACCGGAATGCTCCCACCAGAAGCGGCCTTCTCCGGCTCGCGACGGCAACGAACGGCAGTACGCGTCGACAAATTCGGCCCGAATCGCGTCGACGTCCGCCCGCAACGCCGCTAAATCCGCTCGACTTTTCGCCGTTTGCGCTTCTTGCGTCGATTGCGTCGTTTTAGCGTTTTGCTCTGTTTCCGTCGTTTGCTTAGTTTCTTTATCCTCCGCGTCTTCGCCGTTAAAATCGGCAAAATCTTCCCCGCCGATCAGCCGCGCGACGTCGGCGAGCGTCCAACCGCGTTTCGCCAACGCTTTTTCAAGCGCGTCGAGCGTTTGCCGCCGCTTCGCCGCGACGTCGGCTTCCGGTTCGAGCCCGATTTCGAAAATCGAACGCCAATTTTGCCAAGCGCGCCGACGTTCGAGGTTCGCGTCGAACGCCGAAACGAACGCTTCGACAAGCGTCGCTTGCGCCGCCGCGCCCTCGTCGAGGAAGATATGCGAGCAGAAAAAGCCGTTCGGACTCGCCAAAATCGCCGGTTGGTCGACCGATTTTCCGTTTTTATCGAACCAAACGGCCAACTTGCGCGCCCGTTTATCCCCGAAAATCGGCGAAGTCCGCCCAGATTCCCAACCGGAAATCGGTTCCGCCGTCATTAACGCCCAAGAATGTTGTTCGATCGTCGACGGCAACTCGAACCCGCGCGCCGCCGCTTCTTGCAAAACGCTTTCGTCGAAGCGCATCTCCGCGACGTCGAACCCGGCGTCCTCGCAACGGACGTAATGACCGCGTTCGAACCCGAGTTTTCGCAACAATTTTTCCGGCGCGTTATAAAAAGCAAAAACGAAACCGCCGTCGTCGACGTATTCGCAAAGCGCGTCGACCGTCTCGGGTCGAATTCGCTCGGCGATCGGGTGGAAAACGCAAGGCCGCCCGCGCAACGCCTCCGCCGAAACGCCGCCCGCGTCGATTCGCCCGACCGAGAACCCGGCGCGACTCAACGAACGAGCGCAAGTCGACACGACCCAATCGTTCCCGCCGGTTTCGTCGACGTCGAGAATCGGCAAAGCGAACCGCGACGCGGCGAGCGACCGGAAAACGACGCGCCCGTCGACCGGGCCGCCCCGCCAAAACGAAACGCGAATCGCGTCGATTTCGTCCCACCCCGTCGGTTTGCCTTCCGACATATAACCGTTTTTTTCAAAGAGATACGACGTTTCGCCGGTCGACGAGCGTCGGGGCGCGCCGGTCATAGAGTACCAGCCGGCTCCGCTTTTAAAATAGAGCGTCGCGGAGCCGATTCCCTCCGGATTTTCGAGTCGGCAAGAGATCGCGAACCGGTCGAACGTCGAGCAGTCGGCCTCAAACGGCAGGTCGAGCGAAAAACGCTCCGCGTCCGGCTCCGACGCGTAATTTAAGTCGACCGTTTTTTCGTTAAAATCGATCAATTCGGTTCGGTCGGTCGCGAAAAACTCGTCGAAAAAGGTCGGCGAAAGGAGAAAATCGCGCGCCTTTTTTTCATTTTCGGAACCGCCGACGTTTTCCGACGCCGAAAAAGCCGTCGCAACCGCGAAAAAGTCCGCCCCGCTCGCTTTGTTCGCCCCGTTAACCCAATCTCCCGCCGCTCCGCAAATTGCGACGCCGCAAAGAACCGACGCCGAAAGCGCCGTCGTCGAAGCCGAAAAAAAGCCGCCGTTTTTTCGCCCGTCTTTCCCAATCGTTTTATCGAGTTTCATCGTTAAACTCCTCCGCTTTCGCGTTAGTCTTTTTATTTCGCGCGTTTTTACGAACGAACGTCGGCGCTCTTTCGTTCCGGACGTTCGTTTTACCCTTATTTATTAATAAACGCCGCAAACGCCGCGCCGGTTCGACTATCATCTTAAACAATCTCGACGCCCAAAACAAGCGCCCGACGCCGCCGATTCTCAAAATTACGCAAAATCGCCCTTTTTTCTCCTTTTTTTCTTTTCCGACCGCCCGAGCGTTTGCGACGCTCTTCCTCGCCGCTTCTCTCCTTTTTCCTTTTTTTACCGAACCGAACGTCGCCGTTTTCGCGTCGACGGCGCAAAAATCCGCAAAAAATAAAAAAATTTCCGAGAAAATCGCGTTTTGCGTTTGAAAAAGAGCGGCCCGCGCGGTATACTGAAGAAAAGTCGAGTCGACGTCGGCGGGCGGTTTTCGCCTTATATTTTACCGAAACGTCAAAACTCGCAACATCGATACATTCGCGACGCAAACCGGCGTCGCGGCGCCATTTTTAAACGAAAAATCGCTTTAGCGCGCAAGAAAGGAATTTTAAAATGGAAAAAATGCCGATCGGCGTTTTCGCCAGCATCGACGCGGGTCTCGGCGTCAAATTGGAAGTCGTTCGCGACCTCGGCGTCAAAACGATTCAACTGCACACCCCGGCGAAAGAGTCCCGCACTCCGGAAAACGCTAAGGCGTTCCTCGCCAAACTCGACGAATACGGCATTAAAACGACGGTCGTCTTCCTCGGCTTCGAAGGCGAAAGTTACGAAACGATCGAAATCACCGCGAAAACGGTCGGTTTCGTTCCGGAAGAAACGCGCGCCGCTCGTCTCGCCGAAGCTCGCGAAATCGCCGACTTCGCCAAACTCCTCGGCGTCGAAGCGATCGGTTCGCACATCGGTTTCGTCCCGCACGACGTCGATTCCGACCTTTACAAAGGAATGGTCGCCGCGATTCAAGAATATTGCGACTACCTGAAAGGGAACGGCCAACGCCTCCACCTCGAAACCGGTCAAGAAACCGCCGAAAACCTCCTCGCGTTCCTCGGCGACGTCAACCGCGACAACATCTTCGTCAACTTCGACCCGGCGAACCTCATCCTTTACGGAATGGGCGAACCGATCGAATCGCTGAAAAAAGTCGCGAAATATATTCGCTCCTGCCACTGCAAGGACGCGAAGAAAACGACCGGCGTTCCGGGCGTCGATTGGGGTTGCGAAGTCCCGTTCGGCCAAGGCGACGTCGACGCGAAACGCTTCATTCAAACGCTCGCCGAAGTCGGTTACGAAGGTCCGTTGACGATCGAACGCGAAATTCCGGAAGAACCGGAACGCCAAAAGGCCGAAATCGGTCAAGCGATCGAAGTCATCAACGCGATCAAAGCGACGCTCTAATCCGCGTCCGCGTTTTGTCGAACGCCGTTCTTTCGCCTTGAAAGTTCGGCGTTCGACGGACGCGACTCGACAAACGCTCGCTCCTTTAACTCGTCGTTTTCCCGCTTAAATTTCCAACGCGTCGCGTCGAACGTTCGGCGATTCGTTTGTTTTCCAGCGGGCGGGGTCGCGTTTGGTCTTGTCGCGTTGAAATTTCGAACGTTCGCCCTTATTTTCCCCCTCCCTTCAAGGACGAAAAAATAAATGCCCAACTTAGTGAAAACTTATCCGCATTCTCTCGGCAAAGAGGAAGCCGCCCGCCGTATTAAAGAACGAATCGCGTCGGAAAAGATTAACAAGGCGAACGTCGCTTCCGTTTCGAAAGAGGTTTGGAACGACCCGTACAACCTTGATTTTGCGATGACGCTTTTTAATT
>JAFSFF010000314.1 GCA_017435375.1 Thermoguttaceae bacterium | reverse complement strand
TGGATCGAAGCGATTCTAAAGAGCCAACGCGCCGACGGTTACTTCGGCCCGGGCGATCCGAACGCCGAAAAGCCGATCGACATTTGGCCGAATATGCTCGTTCTCTTCCTGATGCAATCGTATTACGAAAAAACCGGCGACGAACGCGTTATCTCCTTTATGTCCAAGTACTTCGACTGGATCGCGATGCGTCCGAACGAACGCCTTCTCGAAACGTATTGGGAAAACAGCCGCGGCGGCGATATGCTGCACAGCTGTCTTTGGTTATACAATGTAACCGGCGATAAAAAATTGCTCGCCGTCGCGGAAAAAATCCACGAGAACACCGCGAACTGGCGCCAAGTTTCGGGCCTGCCGAACTGGCATAACGTCAACATCGCCCAATGTTTCCGCGAACCGGCGACGTTTTGGCAACTCTCGAAAGACGAAGCCGACAAAGCCGCGACGTACAACAACTTCTGGCTGATTCGCGCGATTTACGGTCAAGTCCCGGGCGGGATGTGGGGCGGCGACGAAGTGTCGCGTCAAGGCTATATCGACCCGCGCCAAGGAATCGAAACCTGCGCCATTTTCGAGCAACTGACGAGCAATATGCTCCTTTTCCGCGCGACCGGCGACACGTTCTGGGCCGATCACGCCGAGGAAGTCGCGTTCAACTGCGCTCCGGCGGCGCTTATGCCCGACTTTAAAGCCTTGCGTTACATCACTTGCCCGAACCAACCGATTTCCGACGCGAAGAATCATAACCCGGCCATTTGCAACGCCGGGCCGTTTATGTCGATGAACCCGTTCAGCAGCCGCTGCTGCCAACACAACCACGCGCACGGTTGGCCGTATTACGTCGAACATCTTTGGACGGCGACGCCCGACCGCGGGCTGGCGGCGACTCTTTACAGCGCGTCGCAAGTTAGCGCGAAAGTCGGCGACGGAACGACCGTTACGATCAAAGAAACGACGAACTATCCGTTCGACGACACGGTAAAGCTGACCGTTTCTCTTCCGCAAGGCGTTGATTCCGTTAAGTTTCCGCTTTACGTCCGCGTTCCGAAATGGACGGTCGGCGCGTCGGCGACGCTTAACGGCGAAAAGCTCGCCGTCGACGCGGCGCCGCAAAAGTGGATTCGTATCGAACGCGAATGGAAGAACGGCGACGAAGTCGCGGCGACCTTCCCGGCGAAGTTCTCGTATCGTAAGTGGCGTCAAAACAAGGATTCCGTCAGCGTCGATTACGGGCCGCTGACTTTCTCGCTCAAAATCGACGAAGAATACCGTCAAGAACGCGACGGTCGCCAAACCGCGATCGGCGACTCCGGTTGGCAAGACGGCGCCGACGTCGACGCGTGGCCGTCGTTCGAAATTCTGCCGAAATCGGCGTGGAATTACGGCCTGATCGACCCGGCGACGCTCGACCTTTCAAAGTTGGAGCTGGCGCGTAAACCTTGGCCGGAAAACAACTTCCCGTGGACGACCGACGCGGTTCCGTACTCGATTAAATTGAAGGGACGTAAGATTCCGAGTTGGGGATACGAACCGACCGGCTTCTGCGAAACGCTTCCGTTCAGCCCGGCGCCGACCGCCGAACCGGTCGAAGAGCTGGAACTGATTCCGATGGGCGCGGCGCGTCTCCGTATTTCGGCGTTCCCGACCGTCGAGGAAAAATGAACGACGCGGTTGCGTTAAAGCGTTGAATGGCGCGGCTTGTAAACGACGGATGAAACGTCGACGCCGCGTCGTTTGACGGGCGAAAAAAAGAAAAACTCGACGCCTTTTCAATAAAGAGCGTCGAGTTTTTTTTCGCTTTACGCGGCGTCGTTTGAAATCGACGTCGCGTTAAAGAACGGGATAACGAGAGTTAAGCGTTTGTTGCGATTAGATGAAATCGATTTCGTAAGCGGCGCCCGCGTAGTTAGCTCCGACGACGTATTGCGTCGCGGTTTTGGAAAACGCGCCTTGCCAATAGTAGTGCAGGTGGCCGCAAAGGATTGCCTTCAAAAGGCTTTGCTCGCGGAGCCAATCGAGAAATTCGACCGTCGTCGCGTTCGGTTTTTGTTGTTCGCGACGGCCCGGGTTGAAGTCCTTCATAAGTTCTTCCGGAACGCCGGTTAAGTAAGCGCATTGCGAGTTTTTGCCGATCGCGACCTTGTAAAGCTCCGGCGTGTGAAGCGGAACGTGGCAGAGCGCGACGATCGGAAGTCCTTTCTCCACCTCGGCTTGGAACGCTTTGAAAACTTCCGGCGTAACGTAGTAGTACACGTCGTCGAACGCGACGAAGTTGACGCCGTTCACAACTTTGGACGCGAGCTTTAAGTCGTTCGGGAAGGCCTTTTGCGCGCGCTCGAAGGACTGCGCTTTGTACGCTTCGTCCTCTTTCGCTTCGCCGAGGTAGTGGCTGTACTCGTGATTGCCGGCGGAGACGAAGGCGTAAGTTCCGGCGAATTTGGCGTTTACAGTTTCGTAGTTCTTGTGGCTCGTGAAGTCGATCAGGTCGCCGGTGTGCAGGAAGAGCGCGTCGTTCTTTTGCGCGAGCGCCATCGCGGCGTCGAAACGCTTCACGCCGTCGCCAAAGTGTTTAAGTCGCGACGCGGCAAGCTTTTTCTTACGTTCGACTTCGCGATCGTCGACGAGGCAGAAGTGCGAGTCGGAGACGTGAACCGCCTTAAACGGTTGCGACGCGCCGACTTCGATTCGAATCTTTTGCGGTTTCAGGAGCGACTCGTCGGCGGCGAGGAGCGGGGAAACGGTCGGAAGGGACGAGGCGAAGCAAAGGCCCGCGCTCGCTTTGATAAAATCGCGGCGATTGAGTTGCATAAACATTGTCCTTGTTAAGGTTGGAGTGCGTCGCTTGCTTGGCGACAAATTGAAGTAATCGACGATTAAGAAGCGCGGTCAAAATTCGACGACGCAAAAAACGGGGCGGTGATCCGACGCGAGCGGTTCGTCGACGACGCAAGTTTCGACAACGCGGGCGTTAGGAGCGTTGCGAATAAAAATGTAATCGATTTGAACGGTCGGTTTGTCGGCGCGGAACGTCGGGGCGTCGGCGCCGATCGAACGCCAGGTCTTTTTTAGCTCGACGACTTCCGCCGAATCGGGCGTCGCGTTAATATCGCCGACGAGAATAATCGGCTTGTCGTACTTTTTCGCCTCTTCTTCGACGATCTTAACCGCTTGCAAACGCGTCTCTTGCGTCAACGGAAAGTGCGTGTTGAAGAAGACGTATTTTTCGAATTCGCAGATTTGCAGAACGCGGCGGTGGGCGCTGCCTTTGACGTAAACTTTCGCGGTTTTGAGCGGTTTTTCGCGCGACAGAACGCCGACGCCGTAAAGTCCGCCCGGCAGCTCGATTTTCGACTCGAACTTGCCGTTGAGACCGGTTTTTTCGGCTAGAAAGGCGAGTTGGTCGACGGCGGCGCCGCTGCGATTCGTTTTATTGTCGACTTCTTGAAGTCCAGCGACGTCGGGGTTTACGTCGGCGATAACCTTAGCGGTTCGCTCGAGGACCGCTTGCGTCGGGTCGGAGTAAGAGCCGCCGGGCGCACGCCCGATTTGAATGTTGTACGAAAGGACGCGCAAGACGGTCGGCTTCGCGGCGTTTTCCGGCGACTTGGCGTCGTCGGCGTAAGTCGGCGCGGCGGGAGCGAGGAACGCGGCAAACGCTAACGCAATCCCGTAAAAGAAATTAGGACGGTAAAATTGTTGCATTTTCGAACCTTTCTCGGGGGAAGGGGGAGCGCGTCGCGCCGGTCGGTCGAAAACCGTTCGAAGCGCGGCGCTTTTCTTTAGTATAACGATCGGCGCGGCGATTGCAAGCGGTTTTCGGCAATTTTTGGGCGGCGACGGCGAAAAAAAGCGTCGCGTCCGGAAAATTGCGCGATTAAACAAAAAACGCTTGACTTGCGCGTCTTGGCGGGTAAAATTATAAGGGCTTTTCCGCGTTTTTGCGTTGAGCGGAGGAGAATTTTGGGCGTCGGCGGCAAGCGGCGGCGTCGCGTTAGTAAAAAAGGAGTTGTTAAATGGCTTTTACGCAAGAGCTTAGAGAACGTAAAGACGTGCCGGCGGAAGACGCTTGGGATTTGACGCCGATGTTTGCGTCGGAAGACGCTTGGCGCCAAGCGTTCGAAAATTGGAAGAAATTGGCGGAAAAGGTCGAGGATTTTCGCGGCAAATTGGGCGACGTCGAAACGCTCGTTAAGTTTTTCGAATACGAACGCGAAGTTGACGTAACCGCCGACCGCCTCGGAGTTTACGCATACCTTAAAGCGGTCGAGGACGTCGTCGATCCGGCGCGTCAAACGATGAAGGGCGAATTTTCGTTGGCGGCGAGTAAAGCGGCGGAAGCGGCGAGCTTCGTTCGTCCGGAACTCCTCGCGCTTTCGGAAGAGCGTTGGGCCGAACTCCTGAAAGACGCTCGGTTGGCGCCTTGGAAGTTGAAGCTGGAACGTATTTTACGTTACAAACCGCACTCGCTCTCGGCGGCTGAAGAAAAGCTATTGGCCGCGGTCGGCGACGTCGCGGGCGCCTCCGGGAAGACTTTCCGCGTTCTGAACGACGGCGAAATGGATTTCGGAACGGTCGCCGACGAAAACGGGAACGAAACGCCGCTGACGCCGGAAACGTTCCAAGTCTTTTTGCACTCGCCGGTTAGACGCGTTCGCAAAGAGGCGTTCGAGAAGTTTTACGCCGAGTACGCCAAGCGTCAAAATACGCTGGCCTCGACGCTCGAAGGCTCGATTCGCAAAGACGTTTTTTACGCTAAAGCGCGCAATTTCGAAAGTTCGCTCGAAGCCGCGACTTTTAGCGAAGCCGTTCCGTCGAGCGTTTGTCGCAATTTGGTCGAGACCGTCCGCGCCGCGACCCCGGCTCTTTACCGTTATTACGATCTGCGCCGTCGCGCGATGAACCTCGACGATATAAGGTTTTACGACGTTTACACGCCGATTTTGTCCGAC
>JAFSFF010000313.1 GCA_017435375.1 Thermoguttaceae bacterium | reverse complement strand
GATACGCGTTATGTACGACGGGCGCAACGTCTTTTGGCAAGAGGGCGAGCCGTATCCGTTCGAGCGCGTCGAGCAATACTCCGACCGTAAAATCAAGCGTCGCTTTACTTTAACCGACGCGCTCGACTATTTGACGCAACTTGGTTTTCCCGTCCGCGACGCGGATTTTCTGAAACCGGCGGGACGGCTGTATCGTTGGCAAGACGACCGAGCGATCGCCGGGCAAAAACGCTACGAGGCGTCGTTAGCGGCGAAAGAGGCCGAACGGCGCCGGTTCGCGGCCTCGCCGGAGGGAAAACTCAAAAGCGACTTAACGCGCCGCGTCGAAAAACTGATCGCGCAAACTTTGACGCCGCTTGGGTTTAAGCAAGACAAAGACGACGCGCAAACTTGGACGCGAAGGGCGGAAATCTTGCGTCATACCTGTTGGTTTAGCGACGTCGACGGCGAGTTGAGCGTCTACTGCGAATGCGGGCCCGTTTCGAGGTTCGCTTGCTGGGCGAACGCTCCGCGCGACGCGGCGACGCAAAGGAAATTGAAGCGTTTTTGGAAGGGCCTGCGCGACGAAGAGGAAGAAGGTTGGGCGGAGCGCGTCGAACGTAAGTCGTGGAACGGCTTGCCGAAAAGCGAGGCGGAAGTCGAGGCGATTTTAACCGACGTCGCAAAATTTTTGCGCGATACGGCGTCGACGTTTTTCCGTCGATTCGCGACGGCCGCCGACTTTCTGCGCGAGTACGACGCCGGGCGCGTCGACAAGAATTTCTTCGATGTCGACGAGGAATTTTGGCAAGACTTTTACCTCGCGCTAACGCGTTTTCATGTCGGCGCTTACGACGAGGCCGCGTCGACGTTCGAAGCGGCGGTCGAGCGCGTCGAAAGGAGCCCGAAAGGCGTTAAAAAGGGGATGAAGCTCGCCGTCGAAGCCGCGCGAATCGCCGCCGACTGCATACGACGCCGCGTCGATTTTGGTTGACGTAATGTAACTATAACGGGAAGAAAACGAAAAATTTTTCGACCTTGGAATAAGTTGCGCCAAGATGTAACGGTATTAACGTAAAATGAGGAACGCCGACGATGAAACGTATTGTTGCGCAAGAACTTGACTCTTCTCCGATATGGCCTCATACCTTGAAATATCATCCGGTTTCGGGCGCTTTGATCGCGACGGGCGCCGTCCCAGGCGAGGAAGGAGGACATTATGTCGCCGTTTGGACGGAGAAAACGGCGACGCCTACGCAATGTTACAAGCGCGAGCGCCCCTGCGACGAAGGAACGAGGCTCGCGTTTTCTCGGGACGGTAAATTGGCGGCGATCGCGTCGGCTTGTAAAGGCGATAAAATATACGTTTACGACGCGGCGACGTTCGCGCTTTTGAAGACCGTCCCTTTGTTTCAACCGCCTTATAAAAAGACGCCCTCCGGAGTAACCGTCAAGTCGTGCTGGATTTCCGCCGAGTCCGTTTTTTCGCCCGAGAAAACGCGGGAAACGTCGGTAGCGATTCCCGACGCCTCCGGTTATTTAAGGTTATGCGACGTCGCAACGGAACAAGTCGAAGAGTATTGCGGGTTGCGCAATGGGGCGATGATAAATTTCTTCGCGTTCCTTTCTTCGAACGACGATATGTCGCAAACGAACGAGGCGTCGGGCGCCGCTCGCTTGCGTTGGATTGTCGGCGGCGTCGACTGTTTGAGCGTCGGCGGGCCCGAGTCGAACGCGGCGACGACGTATTTTTTCAAGGACGATATGTCTTGGGAACACATATGGTTAGGGAAACGACGTCGCGTCTTGAGCGTCGCGGCGCGAGGGCCGAAAGAAGGGCGAGGCAAAATCGTTATTCGGCCCGAAACGTTGGACGGCCCGCGCGAAGAATCCTTTCAGAAGATTCCCGGGACGGTCGCCTGCCTGCGTTATTCCGAGCGCGACGACTTGGTCGCAATGGGCCTAACCGGAGGCGGCGTCTTGCTTTGGAACGTAAAAACGCGTTCTCTTTTCGGCAAAATTCCAAGCGGCGACGACCTTATTCGGTCGATGGAGTTTTCGCCCGTCGAATCGTCGTTGACCGTCTTGTACGCGAACAACCGAATTATCGATTATAAGTATCACGTTTCTTGACGGACGGAACCGTTGTTAATAAAATGTTTACACTGCATCGTAAGGACGCAACGTTGAGAAATAAACGTTTTTTAGGACGTGTTGATACGTTGTAAAATTCCTCCTGGTAAGCGATTTTAACGCGGCGGTAACGCAAAGGTAATTTTAAAAATATGTCCACTCGCCCTAAGCGATGGCGTTGCAATTTATTATAAAAAATAATTATAACAATACGATACTTTTCTGCTACGGAATACGGTGCAACGCCTGAAGGAATACGATATCGAACGTTTTTAAATAATTTTAGCGAGGTTATTAATGACCTCGATATAGCTATTTAAATATTCGGTTCGAATAGTAATTTTTTTATCTTGGATAGTGTAACTTCGGGCTTCAAGTTTAAAGAAAGGGGCGCCAAAAGCGACCGAAATAATTCCTGTGGTTTGAAAATCGCGAATTAATGAAAATAAATTTTCCTTTTGCGGCGTGGAAAAAATATTTTGCTGATCTTGGTCGTTTATTAAATTATCGACGACCGTGTCGATTGTTTTTAAAACTGCGTCGAATGCAGAGGCGGCGCCCATATATTGTGTCAAACGATTTTTGGCAATTTGATGAACTTTGGGCAATGCTTTTTTCGCTTTTTTAAGTTTGGTTGAAAATGCAAAGTCTTGGTAAATAGGATGTGGCAACTCGAATCCATAAATCAACGAAAAGGCATTTTGTAAGGCCCGTCGTGAGGAATCGTCGGCCATTACCGGTAGAATAAGTCTATCAGTAGAAGCAAGCGCCATCTGGGTAAATATAGAAAAACTTGGATTCATATCGAAAAAGACAATGTCATATTCTTGATGACATAGATCGACCAGATCGGATATCCATTCAATAACGCGGATCCAAGTATCGGTTCCTGGGATTTGAGTATTGGCCAAGGTAGAAATTGCATTTGATTGAAGTTCTAATATTGGATCGCCGCATATTAACGAGATATTTTCCGGGACATTGGGATTATAATCGTGAGGTTTGACAATATAATCGTGATAATTAATATTCGCTTTGGCGTATGGATTAGGCAACCTTGTTTGGAAATAACCGCCTAATGTCTTTCGTTCATAGGGAGCATTTTGGATTTTAATCAACTTTTCGCTTCCCGAGCCCATTAAACCGCCAAGTAAAATTTCGGATAAATTAGCTTGTGGACAAACATCAAGCGCAAGAATTTTATGTTCAGGATGATTAGCAGCATATTGGCACAAGACGTGAAAACATAAAGTGGTTTTACCGGTTCCCCCCTTATTATTCCAAAAAGCATATCGTAGCATTTATTGATAGTTCCTTGTAAATTGTATAATTGGTTAAATCTTGCGATGTGGATAATGGAGGAAACTTGATTTGTTTTGTTAGTAACAAAACAAAAGCGGCGCCTCTCAAAAACACGATACTTCCTTCTAGTATACTTCAAGAGTTTTTTTTGTCAATTATACAACAAAACTGTCGGAATATTTTACGAGCAAAAATAATGAATTGTAATTTAAAAATATCGAGTTCTTGTCTTGTTTTGATATAAAAGATATAATAAAGCGTAATCAATAAGATAAATAAACTAACACAGTTAGAGCGGCGCGAAAGGGGGAAGAGCGCCTGCGCGAATACGTTCGCCAACAAGCGGAATTTCTCGGAATTATAGGGAAGCACGCCCGGGGGGAATCGAACCCTCAACCTGCGGATTAGAAGTCCGCTGCTCTATCCAATTGAGCTACGGGCGCAGACGTCGCGAATTACACAAACTCTCCGAACGGTAAAACGAAGGAAAAGTTTCGGTAATTTTCAACAAAACATTACTATTTTAACGCGTTTCAACGTTTCGACAAGGGGGAGCGAGACGATTTTGACGTTTTTCGTTCGCTCGGCTTGGAAAGCGTCGCGTTGCGTTAGGGGAAATTGGCGGCGTTAAAGTTTACGCAAATTCTCTAAAACGCCGCGTTTGTCGGAGAAATCCAAACGAGCGCGGCGTTTCGGTTGGCGCGGCTTGTTTAACTTGCTTAAGTTAGCGCGTCTGCTCAAATTTGTTGATTTGCGCGGCTTGTTTAACTTGCCTCGATTAACGCGTCCACTCGAATTTATCGAGGATATAGGGCGCCAAGCCTTCCAAGTCCGGGTCGACCCCGATTCCCGGCTCGTCCCAAAGTTCGACGGCGCGGTACGGACGCGGAGGCGCTTGCGATTCCGCGTCGAGCGTCGGCGTCGTCTCAACCGCGGTCAACGGAGCGACCGGATCGAACGCCAAAATTTCGTCCAAACGTTGATAGTCCGTCGGCAAAACGAAATTCGACGTCGACGCGAGCGCCGCCAAATGTCGGTAGCCGAGCGACGTCTGAAGGTCGAAACCGGCGTAACAGCCGATCTCTTTCGACGCCGCGAACTCCGCGACGCGACGCGCTTCCCAGTGTCCGCCGACGCGACCCGGTTTCAAGCAAACGACGCGGCACGCCTCCAAGTCGAACGCCATCGTCGCGTCTTCAAGCGACTCGATCGATTCGTCCAAGCAAATCGGCGTCCGCATCGATTCTTTCAGCATTGCGTGCGCGACGAAGTCCTTCGCCGGCAACGGTTGCTCGACGCAGTTCAGGAAGAAGTCGTCCATTCGGAACAAAGTGTCCGAGTGTTTTTCGAAGTCGAGCCCGCCTTCCACGTCGACTTGGAGCTGCAGCCAAGACGGCGTGTCGAGCCGCGCGAAATTGAGAATTTGCACGTTCCAACCCGGACGGATTTTCAACGTCAGGCGGGCGAAGTTTTCGTCGGTCGCTCGTTTCATCTCGTTGAAAAATTCGTCTTCCTCGATGAAACGATCGAACGTCAAACCGACTTTCAGCGGTTTCTTCTCGCCGCCGAGCGTTTTCCAGAGCGGTTCGCCGCGGAGTCGAGCGTTCAGGTCTTGCCAAGCCATTTCGGCGACGCCGCGCGCTTGACGGTTCCCCTTAATCGACGCGAAAATATCGGCGAACGATTCGGCGCGGTCGACGTATTGCGCTTCGGTCAAAAGCGGAAGAATCACGTCGCGAGCGGTCAAGTACGTCGCGCCGCTCCATTGTTCGGTTAAGATCGGGGAGTTGCCCGGCGCGACTTCGCCCCAACCGGAGACGCCGCCGCTTTCAACGCGGAAAAGAACCGTTTCGCAAAATTCCGTCGGAGCGTTCGAGACGCGAAGCGGTTTTTTTAACGGGAGACGAACTAAATAACCTTCCAAACGGTCGAAACGCATTGACGAAAACTCCAAAACGTTGCGGAAATTGTTTAACGACGTTAAAAAAGCGGCAAAAAACGCCCCCAATTTTTCGATTCGGACGCCGAAACGCCGAAACCGCCCTTATTTTACCAAACGACGCGGACGATTGCAAGGAGCTTTTTCCGTTTCGGAACGATTTTATCCCGTTTCTCCGTCGGCGGAAAAGTCGCGAACGTCGGCGACTCTTGCGGCGGCGGCAAAATTACGATATAATTAAAGGGCGTTTGCGCGACTTGATTCGCCGTCGAAAGCGCCCTTTATTAATATAACGTCAAATTTCGGAGAACGACGAACGATGCAACCGACCCTTTTCGACGACCAGCGGCCCGTTTGGGAGACGGTCGAGAACGAGCGCGAAATCTTGATCGCCGAAGTCGCGTTTCCGGACGGGCCGGACGGAACGTTCGATTACAAGGTTCCGGAGCGGCTCGAAGAGCGGGTCGTTCCGGGCGTTCGCGTTACGGTTCCGCTCGGGACGCGGAATCGGCCGGTTTGCGCTTACTGCGTCGGGGTCGAGCGGCGACTCGAACGCGAAAAACGTCCGGCGTTGGGGGAAAAAAGCGCGGATAAGAAAAATGGGCAAGTTAGGAAGGAAGGCGCGACCGACGAAAAGAAGCGGTTTCGCTTGAAAGAGGTCGCGTCGGTCGTCGACGCGGAGCCGCTTCTTTCGCCGAAGATGTTGGAGTTGGCCCGTTGGCTTGCGAAGCGATACCTTTGCCCGCTCGGGACGACGTTGGAAGGGATTCTGCCCGCCGGAGTGCGCGACGCGGCGACCGGAACTCGCCTTACGACCGTTTTGACGCTCGCTCCCGACTTCGAAGCGCGGTTGGCGAAGGTCGACGCGGCGAAAAAAAAGCGGCAAGTCGACCTGTTGACGCCGAAACAGCGGTTCGTTCTCGAAACGCTCCGCCAACTGGAAGACCCGCCGACCGTCGCCGAGTTGGCCCGTTGCGCGAAATGCTCGACCATTCCGATTATCGCGCTCAAAAATCTCGGAATTTTTCAAACGAAGCGCGTTCGCCGAACGAGCCGCTTCCTCGACGAGGCCCTCGCGACCGGTAAAAAAGGGGAAAACGGCGATTACGACGGCGCTCGGCTGACCCTTACCGACGACCAACGGAAGGCGCTCGACCGTATTTTGACGGCGTTGCGCGAGGAACAAGCGCCGACGTTCCTGCTTCACGGCGCGACCGGAAGCGGCAAAACCGAGGTTTATATCCGCGCCATCGAAGAGGTCGTCTCGTACCGCAAGCAGGCGATCGTTCTCGTTCCGGAAATCAGTTTGACGCCGCAAACGGTCGGGCGGTTCCGCGAGCGGTTCGGCGACGTCGCGGTTCTGCACAGCCGACTGACCGACGTCGAGCGAAAGGCCGAATGGGAGAAGATCGCGAGCGGGCGGGCGCGGGTCGTCGTCGGAGCGCGGAGCGCCGTTTTCGCGCCGGTTCCGCGACTCGGGCTGATCGTTATCGACGAGGAACACGAGACGTCGTTTAAGCAGGACGTCGCGCCGCGCTATCACGCTCGCGTCGTCGCTCGGTTTCGCGCCGACCAAGAGAACGTTCCGCTCCTGCTCGGCTCCGCGACGCCGTCCCTCGAAAGTTGGAGAAACGCGCAAATGAAGCGGTACGAGCTGCTGACCCTTCCGCGCCGAGTTTGCGAACGCCCGCTCCCGCCGGTTCATATCGTCGATATGCGCAGCCGCGTCGCGACCGGCTTCGCTCGCGGCTCCATTTGCCAACGCTTGTTCAAAGAGATGACCGACGCGCTCGACGCCGACCCGACGAATCAAATCGTTTTGCTCTTAAACCGACGCGGCTTTTCAACCCATATACAGTGTCCGAGTTGCGGCGAAACGCTAAAATGCCCCGAGTGCGACGTCGCGTTGACGCATCACATAACGCAACAAATCGCGCTTTGTCATTACTGCGATTATCAAATTCCGGCGCCGAACGCCTGTCCGTACTGCGGTTTCGCCGGGATTAAATACGGCGGGTTCGGGACGCAAAAGCTCGAGCGAGAGTTGGCGGCGCGTTTTCCGGACGTTCCGATTTTGCGGATGGACGCCGACACGACGCAAGCTCGCGACGCGCACGAACGGGCGTTGGGGGCGTTTCGGAGCGGCGAATATCGCATTTTGCTCGGAACGCAGATGATCGCCAAGGGGCTCGACTTCCCGAACGTCGTTTTGGTCGGAATTATCAACGCGGACGCGGCGTTGCATTTGCCCGACTTCCGGGCGTCGGAGCGAACGTTTTACTTGATCGTTCAAGCGTCGGGGCGGGCCGGACGCGGCGAGAAAGAAGGAAAAGTCGTCGTGCAGACGTACAATCCGGAGCATCCGGCGATTCGCGCCGCAATGGCCGCCGACTATCTCGGTTTCGCTCGCGAGGAGTTGGCCGAGCGGCGCAAATTTGGGTATCCGCCCTTTTTCTCGGCGATTCGGTTCGTCGTTCGCGGCCCGGACGAGCGGGAAACGGCGGAGTTTGCGAAGACGTTGGGCGCGGAGTTGCGAGCGGCTTGCCGCGCCGTTAACGAGGAACTCGGGTTCGTTCCGCCGGAGCGTCGGGCGCCGTCGACCGACGACGAAGACGCCGAGCGAACGACTCGCGACGCGGCGGGACGGAACGTCGTAACGCTGGAACCGCGCCGTCGACCGCCGTTGTTGGCGAAAACGTTGGGCCCGGCCCCGGCGCCTTTTGCGAAATTGCGCGGCGAATACCGCTTTCACCTGCAAACGATCGGCTCGCCCGGCGAACTTTTGCGCGAAGCGGCGCGCCGCGTCGTCGACTCGAAGCCGAAAGCGCCGCGCGACGTTCGTTGGATCGTCGACGTCGACCCGCTTGAAATGCTTTGACGCGCGAAAAAACGAACGTCGCGCAAGAATGTTAAGCGGGGAAAAACGCGCGAAAAAAATCGGCGAGCGAAGGTCGGTTGACTGGAGGATTTTTGCGGGCGTCGACGCCGGCGTAGGCGCGCGAAATGTCGAAAAAATACGGCTCATTCTTGTTTGACGGGCAAAATTCGTCTTGACGTCTTCGACGCGTTTTCTTATGATGTTCGACGAAAAGAGGGCGAGACGCGAGATTGTGAAGGACGAAAAAAAGCGCGTAAGCGTCGCCGACGTCCGCAAAGTTTCGCCGTCTTGCCGAATTTAACGCGGCGTTCGACGCGACGAGCGCAAGCGGGCGGTTTAGGGCGAAAATTTTTTAAAAAATATTAAGAAAATCGCCTCGAAACCTAAACCGCGGCGTCGAGTTGCCTCTATAATTGCGTATAATAAAAAGACGGCCGCGAGTTTGCGCGCCGAATTTTGAAATTGTCGGTTTTGACCGACGCAACGACGAAGGATTTTTGCAGATGTCGATTCAACCTAGAAACGGAACGCCGATTTCGTTGGCCGTCTTGCTCGAAGGGGAAAACGTCGCGCCTTACCGCGAGACGCCGATCGCCTCTTGCGGCGACGACGCG
>JAFSFF010000312.1 GCA_017435375.1 Thermoguttaceae bacterium | reverse complement strand
GGCGACGAGTTCGCAGTCTTTCGCTTGGGAAACGACGTTCGCGATGTACGTCCCGCGACCGCCGAGCCCGACGACGCCGATTCTAACCCGTTCGCTCGGCGGGGTTTGCGCGTCGAGACCGAGGACGCGACCGGCGACGAGAAGAGGAGCGGCGACGGCGGTCGATTTCAACAAAGTTCTTCGAGTGAGTTGCATAAAAACCTCGATTCAATTCAATAATAACGGGGATAAAGTGGCTTAGTTGAAACGATTATTCTTGGAATCAAACCGCGGCGCTTGTTGAAATCGGCGCGTTTTTCGAAAAAACAAACCGGCGTTAAAACGGCGTCGCGACGCCGCGTCGAACGGTCGAAATCGGCGGCGACGCGAAGCGAGAAGAGGCCGGGCCGACGAAAACCGACGCGACGCAAACGACGGCGTTTCAACGGTCGCGTCGTTTAAAGTTTTTTCAAGTAAATGTTGCGGTATTCGAAATGGGACGGCGGGCCCGGGTGAATTTGGAGCCCGAAAATTCCCGCTTTCGGCGCGTTCGGGCGTTCGTCGACCAGTTCCGACGTTTTAACGCCGTTGATGTATTGAACGAAACGATTACCGCGCGCTTCAATTTTGTAGGTGTTCCAACCGTTCATTTTAATCGACTTAGCGATTTCGGCGGCGTTCCCGAATTGTTCGATCGTCTTTTTGCCGTCCGGCGCGAAGCGAGCCGACTGACCGCGCCAAGCGATGATTTCGCCGAGCGCTTCGCCGTAAAGAATCCCCATAATGTCGCCCGGGTTAATGTCCGCTTGATAACCGTTCAGCCCGAAATTTCGTTTCGGGTCGACCCAAGCGCGGTACTCGATCCCGCTGTTCCCGGCGTGAACGCGGAAGTCGGCGTAAAGGTCGAAGTCGCCGACCGGCTCGCCCTGCCAAACGAGGTATTCGCTGTACGGAACCGGCGTTTCCGGCGTCGAACGTCCGACGATGGAACCGTTTTCGACCGACCAAAACTTCGCGTCGCCCTTCCAACCGTTCAGCGTTTCGCCGTCGAAGAGCGCGACGCAACCTTCCGGCGGCGTCGGTTGAGCGGCGGTTTGCGGTTCGTCGGCGAAGTTATTTCCGGCGGCGAAAAGCGCGGCGCAACCGACGGCGACGTTGAAAAACGTTCGGGAAACTTGCGTCGACGCGAAACGGAGGGAGGCGGCGAATCGACGGGGGAACGGAGGGCGCGAAATAGGGAGCATTGCGGGATTCTCCTTGAGCGAAACGGCGGGTTTGAAAAAATGAATAACGAACGGATTCTCTCGCGTCGAGCGTTCGGCGTTTGATTAGTTCGATTATCGTTTGAAAACGACGGCGTTCGGGAAGAACGTCGGCGTCGACGCGTTCTATTTTCCCGATTTTCAAGCGAAATGCAAGGAAAATTCCGTTCTTCGCCCATATTTTATTGAAATTTTCTTAAACCGTCTTGTATTTTTTTCGCAAATTTTGGTAAAATATCGGCGTCGAACGGAGCGAACGGCGCGCCGGTTCGACGGCGAGAGGCGAGGAGAAGGGACGATGAAAAAGGGAGATAAGAGCGAGCGCGTCGAGGCGGCGGATTTTATGAACGATTGCGCGTCGGGGTTTCCGTTCGAGGCGCTTTTCGGAACGACGCCGAACGTTTGTTTGTTCGTCAAAAATCGCGACGGACGTTTCGTTTGGGGGAACGCGTTTCTCGTCGAGTTGTGCGGGGCGGCGTCGCTCGACGAGATCGTCGGCAAGAGCGATTTCGACTTTTTTCCGCGCGACTTAGCGCTCGATTATCGCCGCGAAGACGAGACGGTCGTCGCGACCGGAACGCCGATCGTCGACCGGCCTTGGCTCGTTTGCAACGCGAAGAAAACGATCGATTGGTTTTTGTCGAATAAATGGCCTTTGCGGGGGCGAACGCGGCGCGACGAGGCGGTCGAAACGGCTCCGATTCTTGGCGTCGTCGGCGCGATGCGGAACTATCGGCGTTTCGATAAAACGTCGTCGGAGCGGAAAAACGATTTGCGCGACGTCGTCGATTTTATGTTGAGCAATTACGAGCGAAAAATCGAGACGCGAGAGTTGGCGGAGTTGGCGTTTTTGTCGACGAGTCAGTTTGAGCGTCGGTTTCGGGCGATTTTTCGGATGACGCCGAGTCGATTTTTGGCCGAAATTCGCTTGCGGGCGTCGGCGCGACTCTTGACCTCGACCGATTTGACGCTCGCGCAGATTGCGATCCAAACCGGTTTTTTCGATCAAAGTCATTTCGGGAAAGCGTTTAGAGCGGAGTACGGAACGACGCCGAAAAAGTATCGCGCCGCATACGGGACGCCGCGGCGCGAGTCGGAGAGCGGCGACGCCGAAGAACGGCGCTAAAGAATAACGAGAAAATGACGCGACGAGGCTTGCAATTTGAGCGCCGACGTCGATAATAAAGGGCGTTCGCGGGCGTCGTCGGCGCGTCGAAAGCCGAGGCGGCGAACGAAAAAAAATTAGCTCGTTCGGTTTAAGTTCATTCGATTTAAGGAGAAGAAAAATGCGATTTTTGACGCAAACGCGATTATTGTTGGCGTTGGCGACGGCGTTGGTCGCGTCGTCGGCGTTCGGGTTCGAGACGCTGAACGTTTGGCCGTCGACCCCGCCGGGGGACAAAGCGGAGCAGTACAAGGAAAACGGCGGCCCGTATTACACGCCGACGCTCGAATTTTGGGCGCCGAAAGCTCCGAAAACGGACGCTTGCTTAATTATTTGCTGCGGCGGCGCTTACAACGGCGTCGCTTACGACTACGAAGGCGTTATGCCGCGCGATTTCTTCGTCGAAAACGGCGTCGCGGTCGTGATGTTGCGCTATCGGACGCCGCGTCGACCGGGCGTCGAAAAACACCGCGCCGCTTGGCAAGACGTCCAGCGAACGATCCGAATCGTCCGTTCGAAAGCCGACGAATGGGGAATCGACCCGGAAAAAATCGGCGCGATGGGCTTCTCGGCGGGCGGGCACCTGACGCTGATGGCCGCGACGACGAGCCAAACGCCGGCTTACGAACCGATCGACGATCTCGATAAAACGCCGTGCCACCTGAACTTCGCGGTTCCGATTTACCCGGCTTACGCGCTGAGCGACGGCGTCGACGGCGAAAACAAAAATCGCGGAAACGACGCGACGCTTGTCGCCGACTTCGCGTTCGACGCCAAAACGCCGCCGATGTGCTTCATTCACGGCGACGGCGACGGCTACTCGCCCGCCGGTTCGGTCGCGGTCTATTTGAAACTGCGCAAGATGAATATTCCGGCGGAGTTGCATATTTTCGCCTTGGCCGACCACGCCTTCCGCAACCAACCGCAAGACGCGCCGATTCGCAAGTATCCGAGCCGCGTTCTCGAGTGGCTGCAGTCGATGAAGATCGTCGAAAAACCGGCGAAATAAGAGCGAAAAAGGGAAACAAGTCGCAAGCGTCGACGCAAACGACGCGGAGAAACGGCGTCGCGACGGGGCGGGGGAACGCTTCGCGCGGCGCCGTTTTTGTCGTAAAAACAACGTCTTTTGAAAAATTGAAAAACGAGCGTTAATTGGAGGCGAGCGGTTCTTTGAAAAGTTTGAATTTCGTTTGAATCGACGTCGTCGGAGGAAGCCGACGGGAACGCCGCCTTTGTCCAAGCGGACGGGATTAACGTCGGCTAACAAAATTTGAGGAAAATTTAAAAAAAGGGGAAAAAATCGGAGAGAAAAGGCTTGTTTTTGCGGCCGCGTTGCATTATAATGGGCGTATTCAACGGAATGTCGCCCGGTGTGCAAACTGTGGCGCGCCCCTTTTCGACGACGGTCGAGCGAGAGCGCGTCGGCGACGTTTCGGCAACGTTTATCCGTTTTTTTAAACGCCTTTTGCGTCGAGCTTTGCGCGGCGCTCGCCGGGTTTCGAGCCTTCGACGGTTCGGAAGCGACGAAACGTTCGACGCGTCGCCAACGGAAAAGGTTAAAGGTTTTGACGATGAAAAACAAGCAAACGAAACTCAATCGCCGCAAGTTTTTGGCGGCGTCGGCGAGCGCGATTTCCGCTCCGCTCTTCCTGCCGGGCTCCATCTTCGGTTACAACGGCGGCGTCGCTCCGAGCAACAAACTGACGACCGCTTTCATCGGGATCGGGAACCGCGGGGGCGAGTTGCTCGGCGGTTTCCTGCACAACTCGAACTACCAAATCGTCGCGGTTTGCGACTGCTGGAAAGAACGCGTCGACCGCGCCGCCGGTCGCGTCAACAACCATTATAAAAACGACGCCGTCGCCAAATTCCATCGTTACGAAGACTTGCTCGCCGACCGCGACGACGTCGACGTGATCGTCTGCGCGACGCCGGACCACTGGCACACGAAGATCGCGATCGAAACCTGCATGGCGGGCAAAGACATTTACTGCGAAAAACCGCTGACGCTGACGATCGAAGAATCGCGTCTCATCGTCAAAGCGGCCCGCAAATACAACCGCGTCTGCACCGGCGGCAGCCAACGCGTGATGGAAGACTACGGCTATATGGCGCCGATTCTCCAAAGCGGCGCGATCGGGGAAGTTAAGGAAGTTTACTGCGGTCTCGGCAACCCGCCGAAATACTGCTACTTGCCGGAACAACCGATTCCGGAAGGTCTCGACTGGGATCGTTGGCAAGGTCAAGCGCCGGTCGCGCCGTTCAACAGCGAACGCTGCAGCGGCAACTACGGCGGCGGTTGGCGCAACTACGGCGAGTACTGCACCGGCTTCCTCGCCGACTGGGGCGCTCACAAGTTCGGCGGCGCGATGTACTGCCTCGGCGTCGACAAAGAAGAGCCGGTCGAGCTTTACCCGGCCGGTTACGAAGGTTCCGAATACGTTTGCGCCGTCTATAAGAACGGCGTCCGTTTCTATCACGCGTGGAACGGCCCGCACGACGTTACGTTCAAGGGAACGGAAGGCGAATATCGCCATCACCAAACGAAGTTGAACCCGCTCAAAGCGGTCGACGTCCGTCGTTACTCCGGCGGCGCGACGAACATCGCCGACGATTTCGCGTTCTGCGTCCGCAACCGTTTGCGTCCGTTCCAAGATTTCGAGTACGCCGCCGCGACCGCGACGCTCTGCCAAATGATGGCGATTTGCCACAAAGTGAAGCGCCCGCTCAAATGGGACGCCGAAAAGATGGTCTTCGTCGGCGACCAAGAAGCGACCCGTATGGTTTCGCGCGTGCAACGTTATCCGTATACGATCCCGGAAGTTTGAAACGTCGATTCGCGACGTTCGCCGGTCGACGCCGCCCTTTATTTATAAGCGCGGTTTTCGTCGACGCGGCGGTTTTCGGAATGTCAAGTAAACGCAACTCGCTTGAAAAAGCGGTTTAGAGAATATTGGAAACGGTAAAATGAAATTGAATTGGAAAAAGTACGCGCTCTTGGCGGCGGCTCTCGTCGCTACTCCGGCGTTCGC
>JAFSFF010000311.1 GCA_017435375.1 Thermoguttaceae bacterium | reverse complement strand
GCGACGTCGGCCGCGTCGCCCAAAACGATTTCGACGCCGGAGAGCGGTTGACGCACCTTCAGTTTCGACGCCATCCGCGCGTTGCGACCGAGCGAAACGATTTCGCGAACTTGCGCCATTCGCTTCGAGAGCGCTTCGTCGATCGCGGCTTCGTCGGCGGTCGGGTAATCGCAAAGGTGAACGCTGCAAAGGGCGGCGTCGACGAAGTTTTCGGTCAGTTGGAGCCAAATCCGTTCGGCGAGGAACGGAACGAACGGCGCGATCAACTTCGAGAGCGTCAAGAGCGACTCGTAAAGCGTCCAGTACGCGTCCGCTTTCGTCGTCGACTCTTCGCCCGACCAGAAACGGTCGCGACTGCGGCGAACGTACCAGTTCGAGAGGGAGTCGACGAACGCCGAAATTTGTCCGCAAGCCGCGAAGTGGTCGTAAGCGTCCATTCGTTCGTCGACGGCTTTAACGGTCGCGTTGAGTTCGCTCAAAATCCAACGGTCGAGTTCGGCGCGCTCGGAAATCGGGCGGTACGACGCGGCGGTCGCGAGGATTTCCGGCGTCAGGTTCGACCCGGCGGCTTTCGCGGCGGCGAGGTCGATTTCTTTTTCCGGCGCGAAACCGTCGATCTTTTGGTAAACGTTGAAGAACGAAACGACGTTCCAAAGGCGAATGAGGAACTCCGGCATCGAGTCTTTGATCGAGTTTTCGCTGTAAACGATGGAGTTCCAAGGCGCTTGGTTCGCGAAGAAGTACCAACGGAGCGCGTCGGCGCCGTATTTGTCGAAGATTTCCTTCGGCAGGCGGTAGTTCTTGAGCGACTTCGACATTTTTCCGACGCGCTTGGCGAACTTGCCCTTGCCGAACGCTTCGAGCGCTTCTTTTTCGGTCAAACGAATGTCGTTCTTGTCGGCGTTGTTTTCGTACCACTCGGCGAGCATCAGCCCAAGAACGATGCAGTTTTTGAACGGGTGCGGGAACGCTTTCGTCGGATTCCCCGACGCTTCGTCGCCGAAAAGGAGCGTCGAAATCGCGAGCTGCGAATAGAACCAACCGCGCGTTTGGTCGATCGCTTCGCTGATGAAGTCCGCCGGGAAGTTCGCTTCGAACAACTCTTTAGAGCCTTCCTTGTGCGGATAGCCGAGCTGCGCGAACGGCATCGCTCCGGAGTCGAACCAGCAGTCGATGACTTCCGGAACGCGACGCATTTTCGCGCCCGGCGCCTTCGGAGAGTCGTAAACGACCGCGTCGATATACGGCTTGTGAACTTTGAGGTGTTCCCAAAGCTCGTCGTCTTTTTCGCTCCAAGCGTCGCCTTTTTCGGCTTTAGCTTTGTCGCGAGCGGCGGCCCAAACGTCGGTTCCGACGACGCCCGGCTTCGCGAGGAGTTCGTCGTAAGAGCCGATCGCCTCTTGGTAGCCGGTTTCTTCGCAGACCCAAACCGGAAGCGGCGTTCCCCAGAAACGTTCGCGGGAAAGGGCCCAGTCGACGTTCGTCGCGAGGAAGTTGCCGAAACGCCCGTCTTTGATGTGTTCCGGGAGCCAGTTGATTTCGGCGTTGTTCGCGAGCATTTTGTCGACGAACTTCGTCGTTTTGACGAACCAACTCTTGCGCGGGTATTGGATGAGCGGATCGTTCGGCGCGCGCCAGCAGAACGGATAATCGTGCAGATATTGTTCGAGGTGGAACAAAATCCCGCGTTCTTTGAGGTTGCGCGAAATATCTTTGTCGCATTCCTTGACCCAGCGACCTTCGTAATCGGGCGCCGCGGCGGTGAATTTGCCGTTGGCGGCGACGGCGCAGATCAAATCCGGCCCTTGACCGTCGACGAAGCGCGCCTTTTGCTCGACGAGAAGATCGTAGTCGACTTCGCCGAACGCCGGAGCTTCGTGAACGAGGCCGGTTCCGGAGTCGGTCGTAACGAAGAGCGCCGGGCAAACGCGCCAAGCGAGGTAGTCTTCGCCGCCGTCTTTGAGGGCGCCCTTTTTGTCGCCGAGCGTTTTGTAATAATAGTCGAACGGCGGAACGTAACGCTTGCCGAGCAAGTCTTTGCCGCCGACGGTGAAGAGAACTTCCGCCGTCCGTTTCGCCTTCGCCGCGACCGCTTCGACGAGCGCCGACGCGAGAACGACCGGGTTGCCGTCCGCTTCGCCCTCGGCCGTCTTCATTTGAACGACCGAGTATTCGAGATCGGGGTGAACCGCCGCGAATTGGTTGCTCGGGAGCGTCCAAGGCGTCGTCGTCCAAACGAGGAGATCGACGTTCGCGAAACGCTCGTCGGAGCCGTCGTTCAGGAGCGGGAAACGGACGAAAACGCTCGGGTCGCCGACTTCGCGGTAACCTTGGCCGACTTCGCCGGACGAAAGCGCGGTGCCGCCCTGCGCCCACCACCAAACGATCTTGTGCCCTTGGTAAAGCAAGCCGCGGTCGAAGAAGTTTTTGAGCGCGAACCAAACGCTTTCGACAAACGACTTATGGTAGGTAACGTAAGCGTTTTTCAGGTCGACCCAAAAGCCGATGCGCTCGGTCAGCTCTTCCCATTGCGACGTGTAGCGGAAGACGTTCTCAATGCAACGGTGGACGAACGGTTCGAGGCCGAACTTTTCGATTTCCTCTTTCGAGTTTTCCGCGATAAGTCCCGCCGCGACAAGCTCTTTGCCGACTTCGACTTCGACCGGAAGACCGTGCGTGTCCCAACCGGCCTTGCGTTCGCAAAGGTAGCCCTTCATCGTCTTGTAGCGCGGATAAAGGTCTTTGATAGCGCGAGTTAAGCAGTGGCCCGGGTGCGGAACGCCGTTGGCGGTCGGCGGGCCTTCGTAAAAGACGAAAGCGCCTTTGTTCGACGCGCGGCGGCGTTTGAGCGATTCTTGGTAGACGCCGAGTTCGCGCCAACGGCGGACGAGCGCCTCTTCGTTTTGCGGGAAATTCGCGCCTTGCGACGGAGCGCCGTCGGCGAGCGGGGTATCGTTCGACATATCGATAAACTCTTTGACGTTAAAAGGTTAAGCGGAACGCTCGACGGTTTGCGCTCCGTCGAACGTTCCGGTAAGTTTTAAGCGAAAGGGAAGAAAACGCGGAAGACGCGTTCGAGCGTTTTCAACGGCGACGGCGATTAAAGCGAACGGAGGACGCCGCGAATGATCGCGTTCATTTTCGGCTCGGCGCCCGCCGCGGTCGCGAGGATTTCCGCAATGTTCGCCGGTTCGAGCGCGTCGGCGAGCCCCATATCGGTGATGATCGAGAGGCCGAGGACGCGCATTCCGCAATGGACGGCGGCGATAACCTCCGGAACGGTCGACATTCCGACGACGTCCGCCCCGATTCCGCGCAGGAAACGGTATTCGGCGCGGGTTTCGAGGTTCGGCCCGGCGACCGCGACGTAAACGCCCTTTTGAACGAGGACGCCGTTTTCGACGGCGACTTGGCGCGCTTTTTCGATCAATTCTTGCGAATACGGTTCGCACATGTCCGGGAAACGCGGGCCGATTCGGTCGTCGTTCGGGCCGATGAGCGGGTTGCAACCGAGGAGGTTGATATGGTCTTCGATCAGCATCACGTCGCCGCGCTTGAATTGCGGGTTCAAGCCGCCGCAAGCGTTCGAAACGACGAGAAGGGACGCGCCGAGCGCCTTCATCACGCGAATCGGGAAAACGATTTGTTGCGCGCTGTAACCTTCGTAATAATGGAAGCGGCCTTGCATCGCGACGACCGATTTCCCTTCGAGCGTTCCGAGAATCAGCTTCCCGGCGTGCGATTCGACCGTCGAGCGCGGGAAATACGGAAGTTCTTCGTAAGGAATAACGACGTCCGGAACGATCGCGTCGGCGAGACCGCCGAGCCCGGTGCCCAAGACGATTCCGACTTCCGCTTCTTTCGACCAACGGGCGCGAATCGCCGCGACCGCCTCTTGAATTTTGTCGTATTCGGTTTGCATTGCGTTGGTTTCCTTTCGTCGCGTCGACGAACGTAAAGTTTGCGGGAAAAGTTTTTATACGGGTAAAAGCCGCCCGCTCCGACGGCGAAAAAACGTCGGCGTCGGAACGGTTTCGGCTTGAGGGATAACGGGCGCCGGATTAAGCGTCGGCTTTTTCGTCGGTTTTCGGTTCGACGGTCGACTTGATCGCGAGTTCGGCGAGCTGTTTCGGCGCGACTTCCGACGGGGCGCCCGTCATGAGGTCGGACGCTTTCGCCGTTTTCGGGAACGCGATGCAGTCGCGAATGTTGTCGACGCCGGCGAACAACATAACGACGCGGTCGAGACCGAGCGCGAGACCGCCGTGCGGCGGAGCGCCGAATTGGAGCGCGTCGACCAAGAAGCCGAATTGCTCTTTCGCCGTTTCGCGAGTCATTCCGAGGAGGCCGAAGACCTTGTTTTGAATCGCCGGGTCGTGAATGCGGATGGTGCCGCCGCCCGCTTCGTAACCGTTAAGGACGAGGTCGTAAGCTTGGGCGCGAATCGAGCGAATCGCGTCGTCGTCGCCGTCGAGTTTCGGAAGGTCTTCGACGAGCGGCGCGGTGAACGGGTGGTGCGTCGCGACCCAGCGGTTTTCCTCTTCGTCCCAGTCGAACATCGGGAAGTTGACGACCCAGCAGAAGTTCATTTCTTCCGGGTCGTAAAGTTTGAGTTGCGCGGCCAAACGACGACGCAAACCGTTCAAAACGCGGCAGGTGAGGGTGAAGTCGCCGCAACTGAAGAGGAGCAAGTCGTTCGGTTCCGCTTCGAGCTTGGCGCCGATCGCTTCGAGGGCTTCCGCCGAGAAGTTTTTCGCGCTCGTGCCGGTCAGTTTGCCGTCGGCGTCGACTTTGAACCAAACGATACCCTTGGCGCCGAATTGTTCCGCCGTCCAAGTCGTGAGGCCGTCGATATCGCGGCGGCTGAATTGGTCGGCGGCGTTTTTGACGTTGATCCCGCGAACGCGCCCGCCCGACTCGGCGACGGCGCGGAAGACTTTGAAGTCGACCGTTTTCGCGATTTCCGTAACGTCTTTCAGCTCCATTCCGAAACGCAAGTCCGGCGCGTCGTGCCCGAAACGCTCCATCGCTTCGTCGTAAGAGATGCGCGGGAGCGGGAGCGGAATATCGACGCCCTTAATTTCCTTCATCAAGCGCGCGACGAGGGAGTCGAGGAGGCCGATCATATCCTCCATTTCGATAAAGGACATTTCAATGTCGAGCTGGGTGAACTCCGGTTGGCGGTCGGCGCGGAGGTCTTCGTCGCGGAAGCAGCGGGCGACTTGGACGTAACGGTCGTAACCGGCGATCATCAGGAGCTGCTTGTAAAGTTGCGGCGACTGCGGGAGCGCGTAGAACGAACCTTGCGAAACGCGGCTCGGAACGAGGTAGTCGCGGGCGCCTTCCGGCGTGCTTTTGCCGAGAATCGGCGTTTCGACTTCGAGGAAATCGTTTTCGTCGAAGAAGTCGCGCATCGTTTTGACGATGCGGTGGCGCAAGGTAAGGACGCGTTGCATTTCGGCGCGGCGCAGGTCGAGGTAGCGGTATTTGAGACGCAGTTCGTCCGCCGGGACTTCCGGAGCGCTCGGGAGGAACGGAACGACTTCGGAGCGGTTCAGGACGACGAGCTTTTGCGCTTTGACTTCGATTTCGCCGGTCGCCATATCCGGGTTGACGAGGCCGTCCGGGCGCGCGATCACTTCGCCGGTAATTTGGACGACGTCTTCGTTGCGCAGCGTCTTGACCGATTCGAAGAGCGCCGCGTCCGCCGCCGCGTCGAAGACCGTTTGCGTTTTGCCGTAACGGTCGCGAAGGTTGACAAAGAAAACGCCGCTGTGGTCGCGCGCCGAGTCGACCCAACCGCTCAAAACGACCGTTTCGCCGACGTTCGCGCCGCGCAATTCCCCGCAAGTTTTAGTTCGAAACACCGTATTTCCTCTTTTTTGCCTAATTTGCCTAATTTTCGACGTTCGCCGCCGTTAAACGTTTGGGCGGCGTTTTCGACCGCGACGTTCAAGGAGCGCCGCGCGAACGGTCGAGACCGCCGTCCTTCTATTTTAGTTCAAATTTGCGATTTCGCCTAGCGCCCCGTGCGGGAAAGGAACGGGATTTCGTTCGTTTTTTTTGCGCGACGAGGAGCGAGACGGCGTCGCGCTTTCAAAGAAGCGAAAACGGAAGGGGCGAACGAACGTCGAAAAAGCGGAAATCGATGGAAAAAAGCGATTTTTGAAAAAATTCTAACTTTTGCGGGAAATTTTTCCGATTATTTTATTTCGACGCGGGGCGTCGACGCGGTCGTCCCCCTTTTCGAAACGTCGAAGCGGCGCTATAATATGAAACCGCCCTTCGGTTCGCGTCGTTTTTAAGCGTCGGACGGTTCCCGACGCCGACGAGGCGCGCCAATTTAGAAGAGAAAAACGACCGAAAACGAAAGAAACGGTTCGAATAAGCATTATCGACGCGCAGCGTTATTAACGAGGTTAGAATCAATGAACGATTTTCGCTCCGAAGAAACGAGATGGGACGACGAACCGTCCGCCGAAGCGGGTTCGAACGCTCCGTACGAGTCGGATTACGAGCGTCGCGACTTGGCCGCCGATTTTCGCGACGGTTCCGTTTCCGAAATTTTGAGCGTCGGCGACGCGTTCGATTATTCCGACGACGACGCGCTTTACGACGAGTTCGACGACGATTTTGACTCGGACGACTTCGACGACGATTTCGACGAAGACTTTGAAGTCCTTCCGGACGACGAGTTTAACGAAGCGATCGACGACGAGGATTATCCGGAGGAAGAGGAAGACGGCGCCGACGACGCGGACGCTTCCGATTTCGCGTCGGACGATTTCGACGACTTCAACGCCGACGAAGACGTGTTCGACGAAGACTCCGACGACGATCTTTAATCGTCGCGCTCGGCGAAAAAACGAGAAAACGAAAAAGCGCCGCTTGCGAAGAGCGGCGCGGCGAATGGGGCGAGCGTCGACGGACGGTCGCCCTTATTTCTTATTCTTGCGTCGCGACGCGGTTTCGCCGATTTTCGGGAAAGCGCGCGCTTCGTTTCCGCGAACGACGGCGTTTAATTTTGCGAAGCGCCGCCGACGTTCGGGAAACGCTCTTGAAGAAGCGTTTCGAGTTTGCGTTGCGTTGGGAAGTCGAACGGCGACGCGTTCGCGTCGAGAACTTTGCCGTCGACGTCGACGATCAACCCGGTTCCGAGAAACTCCAGCGAAAGATAACGTTCGCTCAAATCGGCGTAATCTTTTTTCGCGCCGCGGGTCAAAGCGCGCGATAAAACGCCGCTCGGTTCGACTCCGAAACTGTTCGGCGCCGTTCCTTTTTTCGGCGGTTTCGACGCGAGGTCGTAAAGGAGAACCGCGAATCCGGCGTCGCCGTATTGGTCGCGGAGTTGCGCGAAGCGTTTTCCGTGATAGCGATCCGGTCGATAGGTTAACGTCGTATTTTGAGACGAACTTTCGTTCTGCAAAAATTCGGAATTGTAAACGACGAAATAAACGACTTTGCCGCGATACGACGCCCAGTCGATCTCCGCGCCGTCGGCGAGAACGCCTTCGACGGGAAATTCGGCGCCGGGAAGGTCGTCGACGCGAATTTGACGTTGCAAACGCTCCGCGATTTCGCGATCTTCCGGCGCTTCGAGCGGCGAGAGGACGGCGTAAAGCTCTTTGCGGAACGATTTCGCTTCGTCCGGCGAAATCCAGTCGAGCGCGGAGGCGAACCCGACCGCGTATCCGGCCCAACGGTTCGAAAGGCCCGAGTTGTTGAACGGCGAGCGTACCCAACCGGCGAGCGCGCGTTTTTTCCCGGCGGTCGCTTTCGCGAGAATATCCGTTTCGAGCGTTCGCAACGCCGTTTTGAGTTCCGGCGTTAGCGTTGGAGAGGCGGGGGGATAGGTCGCGACGGACGGCTTTGGGAGTTGGCGGACGTCGGCGAGAATTTGATAAAATCGAACCGCGTAAATCGCGTCTTCGACCGCGTCGACGCGAGCGGCGGCAAATTCCGACGACGTCGCGTCGCGAGCCGCTTTTTCCTCTTCGAGGAGCGAACGGAGTTCGTCGAGTTTCCGGGCGTTCGTCAGCGCGTCGACGAACGAGTCGAAATAGCGGCGACGTTCCGGAAACGAAAGGGAGGAATCGTCGGCAAGTCTTTTATCGAGCGACGTTAACGCGTCGAAGAAACGGCGCGCTTCCTCCGTCCCGGGAGAGGCGTAAAGCGGGCCCGCCGAGCGCGTTCTGGCTTGGTAATGTTCCCGAAGCGCGAGGGAGCGTTTGTAATAAAATTCGGTCGTTTCGCCGTCCGGGACGTCGAAAAGGCTTTCGTCGAGCGGCGGCTCGGGCTTCTCGGCGTCTTGCGACGTCGGGTTCGGCGTTTGCGCGGCGTTTCGACGCGATCCGTTTCCGCCAAAAGCGCGCGGTTCGAGAGCGGCGACGAGGCGCGAGTCGGGAACCGCTTTCGCTTTCTCTTCTTCGAGAAGTTGTTTCGCTTCGTCTTGGGAAAGTCTTTCCGTGTAAGCGGCTAAGTAAACGCGGGCGTCCTCGTAGGAGACGTCGGCGTCGGCGAGAAGGCGAAAGATCGTTTTCAACGCGGCGGCGACTTTCGCTTGCTCGGCGTTCGGCGCGACGCGCAAAAGTTCGAGAACGCGACGCTGGTAAAAGCCGACCGTTTGACCGGTCGGGACGTCGAACAGCTCCGGCGTCGGCGCGGACGCTTTGAATTTGGAGTCGGGGCGTCGCGAATGAGCGCTCATGCGTCCCGTTATTTGGGCGAACTCGTACGCGTCGAATTGGCGCTCTTCCGCGACGGCGACGCAAACGTCGAAATAACCGGCGGCGGCGCGTTCGCCGCGCTTGAAATGAAACGCCGAACGACGATACTCCGCGGCGCGTTCCTCGTTGGACGTTAAGTCGCGAAGACGCCTTGAGATAAGGTTCTGTTCGTTTTGCTCGTTCAGGAGGAGAGCGCGCAAGGCGTCGTAATCGTTCGCTTCGGTCAAGCGGTCGACAAGCTCGTCCCAATACCGCGCTCGTTCGTCGTCGGAGAGTTTAGGCGCGTCGGCGAGGTTGCGCAACGCGGCGACGCAAACCGGGCGCATTTCGGCGCTTAACGTCGCAAACGTTTCGGCGTCGACCGTTTCGCGAACGTCGCGGAGAAACGCGTCGGCGTCGGCCAAGCGTTTTTGGTAAATTTCGACGCTCAGCCCGTCTTCCGGGACGGCGAAGAGCGCGCGTTGTTCCGGAGTAAGTTCCGAAACGGCGGCGTTTGGCGTCGTCGTCGAATCCGGGAAAACGGCGAGCGGCGCGGAGGCGGAAAAAGCGAGCGACGCGGCGCCGAGTAGCGTCGTCGGCGTCGCGACGGCAAGTAGAAGGCGAGAAACGCGCATTGACGGGCCCTTTCGTTTTAGAACGCTCGTAAGTCGCAAATCGTTTTTGACGCGACGGTTGCGAAAAAAAGCTTGCGAACCGAGAACCGACGAGCGTTTGATAAATTTATTTTAGCGACAAGAGATAGCGGCGTCAAGCGACGTCGCGCGATTTCGACTAATTTTTTCTTAAAAAGACTTGCGTTAAAATCGCCGAAAGAAGGCGGGCGCGAGAAAGTCGGAAAACCCGACGCAAAACGCCGCGTCGAAACGCAATCGGTTCCGACGCGGCGTCGCGTGTTGTTCGTCGTTGTAAACGTTAAATTTTAATGGCTTACTTGACTTCCGGGAATTGTTCGCCGAGGAGGCGTTCGAGTTCGGCGCCGCGCGCTTTCGTGCTGAGGACTTTGCCGTCTTTGCCGACGAGAACCATCGTCGGAATCGCGTTGACGCCGTAATATTCGCTGATGATAACGTAATCTTTTTCGGCGTCTTGCGTCAGTTTGCGCGACGCGGTCTTCCAAGGCAGCTTGCGTTCTTCTTCGAACTTGTGAAGGCGTTCGAGGTCGTCGTCGATGCTGTACCCGAGGATTTCGAACCCGGCGGCGTTGTATTTTTCGTACATTTTCGTCATGTTCGGGATTTCGCCGATGCACGGACCGCACCAGGTCGCCCAAAAGTCGACCAAAACGACCTTGCCGCGGTAAGATTTCCAGTCGATTTCGGTTCCGTCGAGGTAGAGCCCTTCGACTTTCATTTCGTTCCCGACGAGGTCGGCGAAGCGGATTTTCCCTTCGAAACGCGTCGCGATGCGTTTGCGGCTTTCGTCGTCGGACGCGGCGAACGCGGCGCAGAGGTCTTTCAACATCGGAACGCCGATCGCCGGTTTCGAACGGGCGAGGTCTTCGAGAATCGACGGCGTTCGGGAGGCCCAGTAATCGTCGGTTTTCGCTTTTTCGATCAACTCGGTTCCGAGCTTTTTAATCGCGGCTTCGTCGTTCGCTTCGACCGCTTTGTCGACGGAGACGCTCGCGACTTGGAATTTCAAGAGGTCGACGCGGCTTTGGTCGACCGGGTCTTTCGCTTCTTCGGCGGCGAGAAGCGCGTTCAAACCGTCGAGATCGCCGACGTAACCGAGCCCGGCGACGTATTGACGGAAGTAACCGGTTCGGTCGGCGGCGTCGATATCCGGGAGTTCCGAAAGATATTTGTAACAGGTCATCGTCGCGACGTTCGCTTT
>JAFSFF010000310.1 GCA_017435375.1 Thermoguttaceae bacterium | reverse complement strand
ATCGACCGTTCGAAATTCTCGTTCGCGCAAAAAGTTACCGACTTCGCGAGCGCCGCCGACGCCGCGTCGCGCGCCGCGTCGATTTTCGCCCAAACCCGCGCCGACGCTCGCAACGCCGCCCCGGAACTCGCCGCTCAAGCGAACGCCGAAGCGACGAAAGCCGCCGAAACCGCCTATCAAGCGTTCCAAACCGCGTTCGGATACGTCGACGACAAGACGCCGCGACCCGAACTCGACGCGCTAAAGCTCCGTTTCGCCGTCCTTTGCTTCTCGACCGAGCGTTTCGACGACGCGTTCGCCGCCGCCGACGAACTCGTCAAAAACCGCCCCGATTTCGCCGACGCGCCGCAAGCCGCGACCGTCGCGCTCCGCGCTCTTCAAGCGTCGAACGCCAAGCTCCGTTCCGAAGCCGCCGACGACGAAACGCTTAACGCCGCGTCCGCAAAACTCGCCGAATACGCCGCTTACGTCGTCGAACGTTGGAGCGCGGCGACCGACGCGGCGAGCGTCGCGGTCGTTCAAGAAGCGGCGCTCGTCCGAACCGACGCGGCGGTCGCGTCCGGCGATCTCGACGGCGCTCGGGCCCTTTTGGAGCAAATCCCGGAAGACTCGCCGCGACGCGCCGTCGCGGAACTGCGCCTCGGCTCCCTCCTTTGGAAGACTTGGAACGAACGGAAAGTCGCCGCCGACGCGCAAGCGGAGATCGCCGACGCCGCCAACCCGAACGCCGCGACCGAAGCGGAAGCCGCCGACGCCGCGCTCGACGAACTTCGCGACGCCGCCGAAAAGACGCTTCTCTCCGGTTTGCAACGAAAAATCGCCGAGTCGAACCGTTCTAAAACCGATTATTTGGCGATTTACTCCGCGTTCCAACTCGCCGAAATTTACGAGCGCGCCGGAAACGTCGCCGACGCCGAAAAATGGTTGACGCATCCGGACTTCGGCCCGTTGGCGGTCGTCGAAGCAGCCCTCGACGACGCCGCGTCGCAAGACGCCGAAAACGGCGAAACGTCCGACGCAAACGCCGAAACCGCCGCGACTTCCGCCGAATCGTCCGCCGCCGACGCCAACTTCCTCGACGACGACTTCCAAACGGCGACGCTCGCGCTCGCGCTCCGCGTCCGAACCGCCGACGCGTCCCGACTCGACGACGCGCAAAAGACGATGGAGCGGCTCGAAGCGGTCGCCGCCCGCAACGCGGAAAACGCCTCCAAACTGACCTCCGTTTACGTCCGTCTCGGTCGCCGCATCGAAGAACGGCTCGTCGAGCTAAAAGAAGCGGCGGACGACGGCGACGCGTCGAAAGCGGAAGAACTCGCCGCGACGACGAAGAGCTTCGAAGCGTTTTTACAACGCGTCGCGCAACGCGGCGACGCGAACGGATACGCCGCGCTACGTTGGGTCGCCGACTCCTATTTGTCGCTCGGTCGCGGGTTGGCCGGAACGCTCGGCGATCCGCCGCCGGAAGCGGTCGCGTATTTCGCCGAATCGGGACGCGCTTACCAAACGATTTTGCGCCGAATCGCCGCCGACCCGAACTTCGCGCCGACGGCGAACGCTCGCTTCGTCGTCTCGACAAAGATCGTCGAATGTCTCCGCGGCGCGGGCGCTTACGAGAAGGCGTTTTCGCAACTCGGCAAGCTCCTCGACGAACGCCCGACGAACGTCGACCTCCAGTTCGAAGCGGCGCGAACGCTGCAGGCGGCCGGGCGCAAAAACCCGACGTACTTCGCGCAGGCGATCGTCGGCGGTCTCCCGAACGCGCAAGGTCGTTCTCGCGCTTGGGGTTGGAACGGTCTCGTCAACAAACTCGCCCGGGCGTCGGCGACGAATCCGCGCCTCGCTCCGGCGTTTTACGACGCTTGTTTCGAAAAAACGCGCTGCCGTTACTTCGACGCTCGCCGAACGACCGATCCCGCCGCTCGCGAAAAAAAGGTTCGCGACGCCGAAACGGAACTCGAACGCCTCCGCCAAGTTCGCCCCGATTTAGGCGGCGCGGCGACGTTCGCGAAATTCGACGCGGCTTACCAAAACTTCCAAAAGTTGCGCGGCGTCAAAAAGCCGACGAGTTTGCGCGCCGTCGGGAAATCGGTCGCCGCCGCGCCGACGCCGTCGGCGAAACCGCAACCGACGCAACCGGTCGCCCAACCGGTTGAAAACGCGCCGACGCCAACCGACGAAACGTCGCCGGTCGAAAACGCGTCGACGGAAACGCCCGACGAAACGCCGCCGGTCGAAAGCGCCGCGATCGCCGAAACGTCCGACGACGCCGACGCGGCGAACGCAGAAACGCCGGAAAACAACGATTAAGGAATCAAGCCGATGCAACGAAAATCAACGTTCGCGCTCCGCTTCGGCGCCGCGCTCCTCGCCGCCGTTTCCGCCGTTCCCGACGCCGCCCGCGCCGACGCCGTTCGCGTTCTCGCGCCCGCCGCCGACGGCGCGCCGGAAGAAACGACGCTCGAAGGCAAAATCGAATCGACTTCCGCCGACGAAATCGTTCTCGACGTCGACGGTCAAAAACGAACGCTCGCCGCCGCCTCCGTTCTCGGAACGCAATACGACGACGAGCCGATCGTTCTCGCCGCCGTCCGCGCCGATCTCGAACTCGGCAAGTACGAAGACGCGCTCGCCAAGCTCGCCGAAATTTCCGCCGCCGACGTTCGCTCCGCTCGCGCCGAAGTCGCCGCCGAAATCGAATCGCTCCGCGCCCTCGCGACCGGCCGTCTCGCGCTCGCCGGTTCGGAAAAACTTGCGACGGGCGGTCGCGCCGTTCTCGCCTTCGTTCAAAAATCGCCGACCCATTGGCGACATTACGAAGCGGTCGAACTTCTCGGCGAAATCTTCGCGAAAACCGGCAAACCGTCGGAAGCGGAAAAACAATTCGCCGCGCTCGAAAAAGCGGCGTCGCCGACCGTTCGCGCTCGCGGAAAGATCGCTCGCGGAACGCTCGCGCTCGCCGGTTCGGAAAAACTTGCGACGGGCGGTCGCGCCGTTCTCGCCTTCGTTCAAAAATCGCCGACCCATT
>JAFSFF010000309.1 GCA_017435375.1 Thermoguttaceae bacterium | reverse complement strand
TCTATTTTCCCCAAACTCGACCTCGAAACGGGGAAAATTTTGCAAGAATATCGATTTTCGAAGCGTTATTTCGCCGAGGGAATCGCCGTCGTCGACGATCGGATTTTCGCGTTGACTTGGCGGGAGCGCGCCTGTTTGGTTTTCGATAAAAAAACGTTCGAAAAAATCGACGAGTTCCGATATTCCGGCGAAGGTTGGGGGCTCGCGTTCGACGCGACGACGAAAACGTTGGCGATGAGCGACGGAACGTCGAAAATTCGCGTTCTCGACCCGAAGACGTTCCGGCAAAAGCGGGCGTTCGACGTTTTATATCTCGACGCGAACGGACGCAATCGGAAATTGGTCAATTTGAACGAATTGGAGTTTGTCGACGGCGAACTTTGGGCGAACGTTTATCAAACGAATAAGATTGTTCGAATCGACCCGGCGAACGGGCGCGTTCTGCAAGCGATCGATTTTTCGAAAATCGTTCCGGAATCGTTGCGTTCGAGTTGGGAGTACGTTCTCAACGGAATCGCGTTCGACGGCGCAAAAAATCGCCTCTTTATCACCGGGAAATGTTGGCCGACGCTCTTTGAATATTCGGCGACGCCGGAAAAAACGGCGACGAAATCGATTTAGCGGCGTCAAAACGCCGCGACAAATCGCGGCGCGAAGGGGTAAACTTTTAAGCCGTTGAGGAAGTTTGACGGTCGCGCCGATTTTGCGTCGATCGAGCGAGAGAAAGGGGGCGAAAGCGGCGATGACGGCGGTGTTTTTGGCGATTTTGATCGGTTGGATCGCGATTTTGGGCGCGGCGTTCGGGAGTTTTTTCAACGTCGTTATTTGGCGCGTTCCGGAGGGAATGAGCTTGATTTCGCCGCCGTCGCATTGTCCGAAGTGCGGCGCTCGGGTGCGACCGTTCGACAACGTGCCGATTCTCGCTTGGCTTTGGCTCCGCGGGCGTTGCCGCGACTGCAAGGCGCCGATTAGCGTTCGTTATCCGTTCGTCGAGTTTCTTTGTTGCGCGGTCGCCGCTCTCTTCGGCGCGACGATTTTGGCCGGCGGCTGGGTTGGTTTTACGTCGCAAACGTTAAATTGGAACGAGTTTGCCGAATATTCGGCGGCTTGGGAAGCGGCTGTCGCGGCGTTCGAAGCCGATCCGACGCAAACGACGACGTTGACTTTCGACGCTTATTGGGCGGCGGCGCAAAAGGCGGTCGCGCTTTCGTTTATTTGGGCGTTCGCTGCTTACGCGGCGTTGATTCTCGGCTTTGTCGAATGGGATAAGGGTTCCGTTCCGAAGTCGTTGGTTTGCTTCGCGGCGACGATTCCGGTCGTCGGACTTTTGGCGATTATAACGCTGAGCGACGCCGACGTTTGGGGCGGTCGTTGCGGCATTTTTGCGGCGAGCGTCGGTTCCGGCGTCGCGGCGACGCTTCTCTTTTGGCGGGCGATTTCCCGTCGAGAACGGGCGGAGACGGCGGCGCTCGGAGCGCTTTGGGGATTTTGCGCCGGTTATTGGGGCGCGTTCCTCGGCGTCGCGGTTTTGCTTGGCGTCGCGGCGGCGATTCGGCGCAAAACCGGGCGCAATGTTTTCGGACTTCTCGTTTTTGCGGCGATCGTCGCGCTCGCCGTCGTCGAAAGCGTTTGGTTTGCGACGCGATAAACGGGCGATGTGTCGAAAATGCTTGAAACGGCGCAAAAAAAGCTCTCGACGTTAAAGCGTTCGGCGTTCGATTAAGAAAAAACGAGCGAGCGTTAACGAGAAGGGGCAAGGGGCGACGAGCAAGAGAAACGAGCGTTAAAAACGGCGTTCCGACGGAAAATCGGAACGCCGTTTGGCGTTAACGACGCGAAACGAGCGAGACCGCGTCGCGATTATTCGGCTTTCGGGGCTTCTTCGGCGGGCTTCGCTTCGGCGTTTTCTTCGGCTTTCGGGGCTTCTTCGGCGGGCTTCGCTTCGGCGTTTTCTTCGGCTTTCGGAGCTTCATCGGCGGGCTTTGCTTCGGCGTTTTCTTCGGCTTCCGGCGCCGAAACGATCAAGCCGGGACGAACGATTTGGAAGCGCGAACCGCCGTTCGGAGCGCCGAACGGAACGAGGCGAACGTCGTTTTGCGGGCGTTCGGCGGGCGTCAGTTTCGTTTCGGTCAACTTGCCTTTGCGGAAGAACTCGACTTTAACGGTTTTGTCGCCGGTTTTGTCGACGATTTTCGCGACGTCGGAAGCGTCGGCGATCGGCGCGCCGTCGATCTTAACGACGACGTCGAAGCGTTGCAAACCGGCTTTCGCCGCCGGGGAGTCCGGAACGATATATTGGAGCAAAATGCCTTCGCCTTCGTTAATCGGAAGTTGCGCGACGAGGAGTTCCGGCGTCGGTTCGACCGTCGCGCCGATCCAGTATTTGCTCGGCGCCGCCGCGACTTCGCCTTCTTGCGGCGCGACGAAACCGTTCGGAGCGCTCTCGCCGAAACGACGGCGCAGCTCTTCCATTTGCGCGCGCATTTCCTCTTGATGTTCGCGCATTTGCGATTCGAGACGACGCATTCCTTCAAACGGCGAGACGTCGACGCCCAAATCGCCGAAAACGTCGTCGTTGAAGTCGAAATGGAAGACGCGACCCGGCGCCGTTTCGCCGTTCGGAAGTTGAATCGTCGCGTCGGCGGCGTCGCCGTCGAGCGTCTTTTCTTCGCTCTCGACGAGTTTTCCGTCGCGCCAAACCTTTTTCGTTTGAATCGTCTTGCCGTCCGGGCCGGTCTTGCTTTCAACGACGATCGAGTACGAGCCGTTAAGATTGGCGTTCGTCGCGTCGGAGTCCGGCGTTTGCGCCGCGTCGTCGGTTTGTTCGACGGCGGCGGACGCGGCGGCCGGCTCCGCGGGTTCTTTCAGCTGTTTCGTTTGCGCGACGGCGATTCCTCCGCCGACGAGACAAGCGGTCAAAACGCCGCAAGCCAACGGCAAACGACGGGACGCAAACTCTTGCGAAAAAACGTTTCGTTTCATATTTCAACTCCTTTTTGAAAACGACGCGACGCGGCGCGTTGACGCGTTGGGCTTTTAACGAG
The DNA here is from genome assembly GCA_017435375.1 of Thermoguttaceae bacterium. Lineage (GTDB taxonomy): Bacteria > Planctomycetota > Planctomycetia > Pirellulales > Thermoguttaceae > RUG369. The sequence goes on along the minus strand of JAFSFF010000309.1, from coordinate 15,939 downwards.
GCCGCGTCCCGATTTTGAAAAACAAAATGTTCGATTGATTTTGGTCGGGCTTTTAGTATATCGGAACAAATTCGCTCCGGATTTCGTAAACGTCGACCGGCAAAACGATCGTTCGACCGTCGTCGAGCGGGAAACGAAGTTCGTCGCGAACCGTTTGGACGCGACCGCCGGGCGTTTGAAGCGCTTCGATAATCGGCGGCGGAACGTCGAGCGAGTCGGCGCGGGTCGCTCGCAACGCCGCCAAGTCTTCCCAATCGCCTTCGACGCAAGGAACGGCGACGTCGTCGAGCGAACGACTCGGGCTCCGCAAGGTAACGAAACGAATCGGGGAGGCGGACGCGTTGAAGTCGGCGGAACCGGCGGCGTCGGCGAACGTTTCGGGAAGCGCGTTCGTCGAACGGCGCGACGAGGCGTTCGCAGGCCGCGCGTCGACGGCGGCGAAGTCGGCGCCGTCGATACGAAGGGGAGAGGCGGAAGGCGACGGCGGAACGGTTGGCGCGATTTGGCGGTAAAGGAGGGCGCCGAACGCGACCGAAAGGAGGAAGCCCGCCGCCGTCGCGGCGAAACGAGCGAATCGACGCGGGCCGTCGCCGCCCGAGCCGTCGGAACCGAGCGAACGACTGAAACGACCGCGCGAAGCGGAGGAATTGAGCGGAATAATGCGCGGTTCCGGGAGGTCGCGGCGCGACGCGGCGAGCGGACGTTCGAAACGTTCGCGAAGCGCCGAAGGAGCGGAAAGAGGGGCGCCGTTGGCGGAGGGCGTGCAAACGGCGGTCAAGTCGTCGGCGTCGAGGAAAAGGTCGGCGCGTTCCGACTCGGCGAGAAAGCGAAACGCTTTGCGGTACGTTTGCGCTTCGAGAAAGGCGATCGCGCAATATTTCCAACCGCCGTCGGTCGCGTCGAGTCGTTCGAGGAGAGCGCGGCGTTCGGCGGCGTCGAGTTCGTCGTCGACCAACAGTTCGACGAGCGTTTCAAGTTCCGGCGTCGGCGGCGTTAAGGAAAGGGGGAGGCGGGACGTTTCCATTGTTGAACTTTCCGGGGACGGGCGATCTTTTCGCGACCAGCGGCGCCGTTCTCGTTCGCGACGACGAGCGTTCGACGCGAGAGGAGGCGGAGGACGAAAAAACAATGCGGACGGGACGAAGCGATAAAACGGGAAAAATAAATAAAATGGGGCGAACGTTCGCGGCGACGCGTTAGGCGGGGGGGACGACCTGCGACGCGATTTCGGCGAGTTTTTCGCGAAGTCGAGCGCGCGCTCGGTGCAACTTCGACTGAACGGCGGAAACGGTCGCGCCCATTTTTTCGGCGATTTCCTTATAACTTTTGTCTTCCGCGTATTTTAACGTCAAAACGAGCCGTTCGTCCTCCGAAAGCCGGGCGGTCGCTTCGCGAACGAGCGCGCGACGCTCTTCGGCGAGAAGCCAGTGGAGCGGTTCCGCTTCGACGCCGGAGGTTTCGCGGACGGGAACGCGGTCTTGATAACGTTGCAACAACTTCTTTTTTCGACCGAGCGAACGGCGATAAAGGAGGGAATAAACGGTCGCGAGCCGTCGAAGCCAAGCGCCGATTTTGCGCGGGTCGCGAATCGGCGCCTTTTGACGCGTCGCGGCGAGCGCGACGTCTTGAAAAACTTCGTCGACCGCCGCGTTTTCGCCGACTCGGGTCGCGATCGTCGAACGAAGCCAACGTTCGTTGGCCGCGAGGGCGGCGTTCCAATCGATTTTACCGGCGCCGTCGACAAAATCGGCGTTTTCGTCGGCGGCGGACGAGGCGACGGAGGGAAGCGCGTCGACGCCGACGGCGTCCGAAAGAGCCGCGTCAAGTTTTGCCGGGGGGGCGGACGATTCGTTGGCGGCGAAAACTCGTTCCCGCGTCGTCGACGAAGCGGCGTTCGCGAGAGAGCGAGCGTTTTCGTCGGGCGAAGTAGGGGCGGCGGGGGAAAGCGCGGCGTTGGAGGTCATTGGAAACTCTTTATCGTTTTTTACGTTTGGACAATATAATAGTTGCCGCTAAATTCTCGACGTTGCGTTTTTTTTATATTTTTTTAGGAACAACGTCGCGTTTAAGGGAAATAGGTAAAAAACGCGGAATATAACGAGCGTTTTCGCTTTGTTTCTTGTTATTTTAACGATTTTTAAGGGCCGTCAAGGCGGCGAAAGCGCGAAAAAGGCGTTTCGAGCGTCGACTGGTGAAATATTGGGCGCTTTAAAGAGAAAGGGAGAAATAAGGAATTTTTTTCGAACGGTTCGCGTCGAAAAAACGAGAGACGATCTTGACGAAAGCGAAAGAAGAACGCGCGATAGTCGCCGAATCGAGCGGAAGACGGAAACGGGACGCCGACAAAAATTGAAGCGCGACGGCGGTTTTGTCGATAAACCGATAAGCGGCGGGAACGCTCGGACGCGACCTGCGCTTTTAGAATCGACGATTAACGAAAATATCGAATGTTCTTGGAGACGCGTTGAACGCGCGTAATCGTTATATTTCCCCTAAATTGTCGTCGTAACGCCGTCGGAGACGAAGAGCGGCGGGACGAGTTCAAACGGTTGAAGGTTGAAAGCGGTTTTAACGAAAACGGTCGACGCGCGCCGACCGAAGAAAATAGAAACGGCGAGACGATGGAACGAAAGCGAAGAAACAAACGCGAAACGAGAAAGAAATTGCTAAAAAGGCGGCGAGGTCGCGGCGTCGCGTCGATTTTAACGGTCGTTGCGTTGGCGACGACGCTTTCGAACGTCGCGACCGGCGACGCTTGGGGGCAAATCTCGACGGCGACCGAAAAACGCGGCGCGGGTTCCCTTTTGGACTCGACGCAACCGAACGGACGATTCGGCGGCGAACGGTACGACGGCGCGATCAAACCGTCGGCAAAATCGGAAGAATCGCGTTTTTCGAGCGGCGCCGTTCGCGGGAGCGCCGGAAACGTCGTCGGCGTCGACGCGAATCGGGCGGGCGGGCGTTTCTCCGGGGCGAGCGATTTTCGCAGCAAGCAAAATTTCGAGCTGTTCCAATGGCGCAACGAAATTTTGCGAACGAAAAACGCGTTGAGGCAAGCCGAGCGCGCGCTCGGCGGCGGTTCCGCTAAAAAAGACGGCCCGCGATTGACGACGGCGAAACCGGCGAAGTCGATTCCGCTTTCCGAATGGCGCGGAGGCGTTCGATACGGACGGACGTCGGAGGAGGTCGCCGCGGCGCGGCAAAGCGAACTCGCGGCGGCGCAATCGGGCGTTTTGCCGAACGAAGCGCTTGGGAACGGCGACGCGAGATCGGCCTTTCCGACGGACGGCGGGTACGATCCGGCGACGATTTGGATGCGCGGTCGAGCGCCGATTAGCGATTGGTTCCAAACGCCGTTCGATCGGGGGTTGGAACCAATCGGCGGCGCGGACGAGTTCGGCGTCGCGGAGCCAAACGGCGGACGTTGGATCGAACTCGACGGACGTTTGCGCTCCGAGTTTGCGGGCGCGTCGTTGGCGCCGATCGCCGACCCGGCCGCGTCGAGTCTCGATTTCCCGCCGCCCGTTCGCCGATCGCCGGAGGAAGAGCGGCGTTCTTATCAAGAGTATTTGACGACTCGGCTCTTGCAAACGCCGGAGGTGAATCCGTTGTCGCCTGTTTCGGTAGAATTTCGAGACGGCGTCGCGACGGTTCGCGGTATCGTTCCGACGCCGAGCGCGCGGGAAGCGGCCGGACGCGTTTTGCTCGCCGAACCGGACGTCCGGCGCGTTGAGAATCTAATGTCGTTTGTTCGTCCGGACGACGAAGGGCCGGGCTCGTTCGTTCCGGTCGCGCCGTCTCCGACGACCTCGCCGACGCCGACGCAGCTTCCGTCTCCGACGACCTCGCCGACGCCGACGCAGCTTCCGTCTCCGACGAACGCGCCGAAGATTCCGATCTTGCCGGACGTTGGAAGCGGGAGCGTTCCCGCCGGATTATGATTTAAGTTTGGTGTTTGATTAACGTTGGTTTTAAAGAAACGCGATTCCGATAATGCGTCGGCGTCGCGTTTTTAACTTAAGATCGCGGCGAAAGTTTACTGTTTGATTAACGTGTGTTAGCGAAAAAAAGTTGAGTAAATCAAACATAAACGGCTGTTAATCAAACAAAAACTGTTTTTGAGCGATAAATAACAAAGTTTTTTCCCGTAATTTGAGTTTTGGAGGCGTTTCTTTTAATTTTAGACGACGACTCGTCGATAAATTAAGGAAAGTAAGACGGATTTTCGACGCGACGGCGAACGGAAAGAACCGTCGTCTACGAGAAAGGGCGAGCGCGCGCAAAAATATTCGCAAATCGATTCAACATGACTTCCGAAACGTCCAAAAATTACCGCTCGGCGAACGCCGCCGAGTATAAAGCGCACTTTCACGCGGTTCAGCGAGCGACGACCGAGCCGGTTTGGGCGCGCTCGCTTTTGATCGGCGCCACTTTCGCTTTTTTGACGTTTTTTCTTTTGTTGCCGTTAATTTGCGTCTTTTACGAAGCGTTAGCGGACGGTTTAAGCGTCTTTTGGCGGGCGTTGGTCGATAAAGACACGATGCGCGCGATGAAAATGACGTTGATCGCGGCGTTTTTTTCCGTCTTTTTGAACGTGATTTTTGGTTTGGCGGCCGCTTGGTGCATCGGTAAATTTCAGTTTTGGGGCAAAGGGTTCCTCATTTCGCTGATCGACCTTCCTTTTGCGATTTCGCCGGTCATCGCGGGGCTCCTTTTCCTCTTCCTTTTTTGCTCCTATTCGTCGTTGGGACGTTGGTTGATGGAGCATAATATCCGGGTGATTTTCGCGACGCCGGGCGTCGTGATCGCGACAATTTTCGTAACGTTTCCTTTCGTCGTGCGCGAGTTGATTCCGGTGATGGAAGCGCAGGGGACGGAAGAGGAACAGGCGGCGCGCGTCTTGGGCGCCAACGGTTGGCAAATTTTTACGCGAGTAACGCTTCCGAACGTCAAATGGGCGCTTTTGTACGGCGCGATTCTCTGCAACGCTCGGGCGATGGGGGAATTCGGCGCGGTTTCGGTGGTCGCGGGCAAGGTGGCGAAAACGAACACGGCGCCGCTGCATATCGAAGATTTGCAACAGAGCTACGCCAAAGGCGCGGAACCGTTCGCGGTCGCGTCCTTATTGGCGGCGGCGGCGATTTTGACGTTGGTCGCGAAAGCGGTGTTGGAATGGAAAATGAGTCGTTCGGACGAGGAATAACGTAGTTTTGACGGCGAACGGGGCGAACGCGGCGCGTCGAGCGTCGCCGGGCGACCGAAAACTGGATTTTAGCGCAACGGTAAACGTCGCAAGATGGAAACGACGAGGCGAAAATGGGGATCGAAGTTCAAAATATAACGAAATCGTTCGGCAGTTTTAAAGCGTTGGACGACGTTAGCGTCCGAATCGACGCGGGCGAATTGGTCGCGCTCCTCGGCCCGTCCGGTTCCGGGAAGACGACGCTTCTGCGGATTATCGCCGGTTTGGAAACGCCGGACGCCGGAAGCGGGCCGGTGCTGTTTCACGGCGCGCAGGTCGACAAGAAGAAAGTCGGCGAGCGCGGCGTCGGGTTCGTTTTCCAACATTACGCGCTCTTTCGGCAGATGACCGTTTTCGACAACATCGCTTTCGGCTTGACGGTGAAACCTCGACGGTCGCGTTTATCGAAGACGCAAATTCGCGAAAAAGTCGAATCGCTGTTGCATATGATTCAGCTCGACAATTTGGCGGGGCGGTATCCGTCGCAGCTTTCCGGCGGGCAACGTCAACGGGTCGCGTTGGCGCGAGCGTTGGCGGTCGAACCGCAAATTTTGCTCCTCGACGAGCCGTTCGGCGCCCTCGACGCCAAAGTGCGGGTCGAATTGCGCGCTTGGTTGCGACGTTTGCATAACGAAATTCATTTGACGAGCGTTTTTGTAACGCACGACCAAGACGAAGCGCTCGAGTTGGCCGACCGCGTCGCGGTGATGAATCGCGGTAAAATCGAGCAGTTCGGGACGCCGGACGAGGTTTTCCATTCGCCTCAAACGCCGTTTGTGATGAATTTTCTCGGCCAAGTCAACCAATTTCGCGGGCGCTTGGCGCAGGGGCGCGTTCAAATCGGCGATTGCGAGGGCGCGGCGCCGGAAATGGAGTTTGAAGGCCAAAATTTCGCGAAGTGTCGAGCTTGCGAAGCGAGAACCGCCGCGACGATTTTCATTCGACCGCACGATTTTGAGATTTCGTCGCAGCGTCGCGAAGGTCGGCTTTCGATTCCGGCGACGGTAACGCGGATTCACTCGGCGGGAAATTTCGCGCGGGTCGAGATGGTAACGGACGCCGGGGAAACGCTGACCGCCGAGACGACGCACTCGGAACGGGACGAACTGCAACTCGCGCCGGGCGGTCGCTTCTATATGACCCCGCGCAGCATCCGAGTTTTCGCCGACGATTCGGCGAACGCGGCGAACGTCGAGTTGGCGGAATAAAACGAACGTCGTTAAAAAACGCCGAGTAACGCGACGCTCGAAGCGATCGAACGGATTGGAGCGCGTCGGCGCAAAGGTCGCCGGAATCCGACCGTTAAAAGGGGGAGCGGAGCGTTCCGCGGCGTTAAAATCGGCGCGACCGTCGTAAAAAGCCCGGCGCCGCGTTTTCTTTTTGGGTCCCCGTCTTGCGCGACCGGCGTTTCCGATTATACTGTATATTAATTAAGGGCAAACCGCGCGCTTTCGAGCGTTCGAAGGCGACAGAGCGCGGTCTTTTTCTTCTAGATTTTGGCGCGATAAAAGCGCGGCGCGACGCAAATGACGAATATGTACGACGCGGCGATTATTGGAGCGGGAATCGTGGGTTCCGCGCTCTTTCGGGAGTTGGGCAAATATCGGTTGAAGACCGTTTTAGTCGAAAAGGAAAACGACGTCGCGCTCGGGGCGTCGCGAGCGAACTCGGCGATCGTTCACGCCGGGTACGACCCGCCCGCCGGGACGATGCTCGCGCGCTTCAACGTCGAGGGGAACCGCCTTTACCCGGAACTTTGCCGCCAACTTTCCGTTCCGTTTAAGCAAAACGGTTCGTTAATCGCGGCGATTTGCGACGAAGACCTCGCGACGTTGCGCCAATTATTTGAAAATGGAACGAAAAACGGCGTCGAGGGACTTGAAATCGTCGACGCGGAAACGGTTCGCCGCTTGGAACCGAATTTGAACGACTCGATTCGCGGCGCGTTGCTCGCTCCGACCGGCGGGATCGTCGGCGCTTACGAGATGACGACCGCGCTGGCCGAAAGCGGCGTAATCAACGGCGGCGAACTCCGTTTGAACGCCGAAGTCGTTAAAATCGAAAAATTCGACAAAGACGGCGCGCCGCTGGGAAGCGTCGAAGACGGCGCTTTGGGGAAACCGGGCGGCTTTTTCCGCTTAACGTTCGCCGACGGAACTTCCTTGGACGCTCGTTTTATCGTCAACGCGGCGGGGCTTTACTCGGACGCGGTGCAACAACTGATCGGGCGCAAGCGCTTCGAAGTCCGACCGCGCAAGGGCGAATATTATATTCTCGACCGGCGCCAAGGCGAACTGACGACGCGGACGATCTTTATGTGCCCGTCGAAACTCGGGAAGGGCGTCCTCGTGTCGCCGACCGTTCACGGGAATTTGCTCGTCGGCCCGGACGCTCAAGACGGCGGCGAAAAAGACGATACGGCGACGTCGCGCGGCGGGCTCGGGTTCGTTCGCGAAGCGTCGGCGCTCCTTTGCGACAAAATCGACTTCCGCGATTCGATTCGCAACTTCGCCGGAATTCGCGCGCTTCCGGACGGCAAAGATTTTATTATCGAGCGCGACCCGGACGTCGCCGGTTTGGTCAACTTGGCCGGGATTAAGTCGCCGGGGTTGACGTCGGCGCCCGCGATCGCCCGTTTCGCCGTCGAATTGCTCGCCGAGTGCGGGCTCGAACTGACGGAAAATCCGGAATTTAACCCGAACCGCTCGGAAATTCGTTTCGTCGAACTTTCGGACGCGGAAAAAGCCGAGCTGACCCGCCGCGACCCGCGTTTCGGACGAGTGATTTGCCGTTGCGAACAGATCACCGAGGGCGAAATCGTCGAAGCGATCCGCCGTCCGGTCGGCGCGCGAACGCTCGACGGTGTGAAACGCCGTTGCCGTCCCGGTTGCGGACGTTGCCAAGGCGGCTTCTGCGGCCCGCGCGTTCTCGACATTTTGGCCCGCGAACTCGGCGTTCCGCGAGAGAGCGTCGAGAAAGACCGCGTCGGTTCGTATATTTTGACCGGCAAAACGAAAGAGCCGCGCGACTAAACGCTTTAATCGCCGTAGTTGCGTTTTTTGAACGAAGAACGCTCGATAAAAAACGCTCGTCGACTTTGAAAGGTCGACGAGCGTCTTTTTTTCGCCGCGTTTGAAAAACGACGCGGTTAAAAGAAAATCAAAACGGCGGAGCCCGAAGCGTTTAAAACTCCGAGCGCCGCCGTTTAAACACTGGGCGAAAACGCTTAAACAGTTGCGAACGCGTTACTTATCGCCGTATTTTTCGACGAGGCGTTCGAACGTTTCGCGGTCGACTTCAAACGCCGTGCCGTGTCGCGTTCCTTTCGGAAATTGCACTTTGTCGCCGACGTCTTCCCAATTTTCGCCGTCGACGGAGCGGACGGCGCCGTATTTGCCGTCGCGATAGCAATCGTAAAAAACGAGCCAAGCGCCGTCGATGCGAATCGCGCTCGGGCCCTCGACCCAATTTTGCGCCGAAATCGTCTTCGGATTTTCAAACGGCCCGACCGGCGACTTGCCCTTGGCGACGAGAATCGTCTTTTTTGCTTCCGGACGGAGCGTTTCGTCTTTATAGAAAAGGAAATATTCGCCGTCTTGCTCCGCGAGGTAACCGTCGATGACGTTGTGTCCCGGGTCGAAATAGAGCTTCGTCGGCGAGAAGGTTTGGAAGTCTTTCGTCGTGATGTAATAGGCGCGATGGTCGAGGCGGTCTTCGCTCGTCCCTTCGTTTTCCGGCGAGAAACGGCCCGGAATCGTCGTCGACCAAATAATGTAGAATTCTTGCGACTTTTTGTCGTAGAAAACTTCCGGCGCCCAAGAGTTGCGGGCGGTCGGCTCGTGCGTCATCGTCGGAACGACCTTGACGTCGGTCCATTCGATCAGGTCGCGGCTCGACGCGACGCCGATCGACTTGCCGTCCCAAGAAACGGTCCAAGCGAGGCGGTAAACGCCGTCCGCGCCTTGACATACGCTCGGGTCGCGCATCAGTTTGACGTTTTTGCCGAGAGGCGACGCGAAGACCGACTTGCCGCCGTTAAGCGCGGTCCATTGATAGCCGTCGCGGCTAACGGCGTAATGAAGCCCGTCTTCGCCGTTGCCGACGAAGTAAGAAAAGACGTAATAACCGCTTTGTTCGTCGGTTTTAGCGTCGTTTTGAGCGGCGGCGGAAGCGTCGGCGCCGAACGCGGAACCGACGAGAAGGAGCGCGGCGCCGCAAAGAGCGCTAAAACGCGTCGTAAACGAATGTTTTCGGAACGACATCGGGATTTCCTTATTGTTAAAGCGTTAAAAATGAAGGGAAGGGAAACGACTGCGCCGCGTCGCGCAAAATTTCAAACGACGCGACGTCTTGCGAAAACCAGACGGACGTCGCGACAAAAGCGACTCGGCGTCAAAACCAAAAAGCGATGCTTTGTCGTTTGCTTTAAGCGACTCGACGCCGTCGTGTAAAAACGGCGTTTTATCGTCGACGGGCGACGACGCGACGTCGCTAATCGTCGAGGCAACGTTCGAGAAGCGCGCCTTCGAGCTTAACGATCGATTCCGCAAGACGTTCGAGCGCTTCCAAGTAATTGACGGACGACTCGATGTAAACGACGCGCGCTTGCGAAATTTCGAGGAAGTCGATTTCGCCGGAAAGAAACGCTTGTTGGCTCATTTCGAAGAAGTTTTCCAAACTCGGCATAATCTCTTCGCGGTACGTTCGCGCTTCTTCGCGGGCGCTTTTGTAAACGGCGAACGTTTCCGCAAACTCGGCGCGGAGTTTAAGTTGCGTGCGTTCGAGTTCGCGTTGCGCGGCGAAATATTCGGCGGTCGCGCGTTGAATGTTCCCTTGATTGCGGTCGTTGATTCGGAGAGGAACGCCGACGCCCGCGCTCGCCAGCGTCGTCGAGTCGCCGAACGCGTACGAGACGCCGCCTTCGACCGAAAATTCGCGTTTCGGCGCGCGTTCGTAATTCAGAACCGCTTGCCGTTGAACGATTTGAGCTTTTAAACGTTCGATTTCCGGACTCCGTTCGAGAATATCGTCGAGCGTCGCGTTTTCGTCGAGCGGTTCGCCGCCGAGTTCTTCCGGGTCGTCGAGAATCGCCTCGATCGTTCCGTTGGGCGCGCCGAGAAGAATAAGTAAACCCTTTTGCGCGGAGGTTTTAGCGTTTTTCGCTTTTGTTACCGCCAACTTCGCTTCGCGAGTTTGGTTTTGCAACTGGATAAAGTTCAGTTGCGAAAGCGAACCCGCCGCGATGAGAGAGCGCGCTTGGTCTTCCGCCGCTTGCGAAACCGACGCGATTTGTTGGCGAAATTCGACTTGTTTTTGCGCGATCAACAGGCGATAAGCCGCGGCGCGCACGTCGTTTCGGATTTTTGTCGCGACAACTTGCCGTTGCCAGTCGAGCGCAAGGGACGCTTTGCGGCTCGCCTCTTGCGCCAGACGACGTCGCGCGGCGCCGCCAAATTCTTGTTCGACGGAAATCCCGTGTTTTCCGGCGGAACCGTCGGAGCCGATTTCCTCGCCGCCGTATCGCAACGTCGGGTTCGGCGCGAGGCCGGCTTGAACGTAAACGCCGCGCTCCGCGTCGGTTAAGTCGTCGACGAGTTGAAGCGCCGGATGACGTTGCAACGCGAATTCTTGTAACGCGGCGATCGAGGTTCGACCGAAATCGAACGCTTCGTCGGCGGCTTTCCGGTCGAAACCGGGCGTCGCGTTAACGGGAAGAACGGTTTCGTCGGAGGGAGACGGCGCGTTTTGCGCCCAAGCGGAGGGGACGAGCGCCGCCGTTAGCGCCGCCGTCGCGAGGAGCCGTCGGGGGGGATTTTGAATTTTCATCGGAATATAACGTCTTAAAATAGTTAAGGTTGCGTTTGTTCGGTTGAGACGGTTGGCGATCGTTTCGACGGCGGCGTCGACGCGGCGAAGGCGGGAATTTTCGCGAACGCCGCGTTCTTTCGACGCGCTCGTCGAACTTTCGAAGTCGTTTAAAAACCGACTTTAACGTCGCGGCCCTCGTCTCGGAGGCGTTCGGCTTTGGCTTGCGCTTCGGCGATAACGCGTCGCGCCGATTTTAAGCCGAAACGCCAAAAGAGCGCCGGACGGACGAAAAATTCCAGTACCGTCGAGGTTAGCAAGCCGCCGATCATCACCGTCGCGATCGGATATAAAATCTCGCGCCCCGGGAGGTTAGGCGCCGCCGCGAGAGGCAAAAGCCCGATGGCCGACGTCAGCGCCGTCATCAAAACCGGCGCGACGCGTTCGCGACCGGCGCGCAAAATCATCGACTTGCTCAACGTTTCCCCTTCATATTGAACGAGATGCAAATAACGTTCCAGCAAGAGGATACCGTTGCGCGACGCGACGCCGCAAAGCGAAATCATCCCGATCAGACCCGGAATCGTTCGCGACTGCCCGGTCAACCAAAGCGCGCCGACCGCCCCGACTAACGCAAGCGGAACGATCGCCATCACTTGCAGCGCGAGGTTCGCCGAGCGGAACATACGGTACAAAATCAGGAAGACGCAGAGAGCGGAGAAAACTGAGAGCGCGGTTAACGTTCGCGACGCGCTTTGCTCGCTTTCAAAAAGGCCCGAAACGCGGACGTCGACGCCGTCGGCGGTTAGTTCGCTCCAACGCGTCGCAAGACGTTTCTCAATGTCTTCCTTGACTTCGACGGCGCCGCGATAGCGCGGGTTCGACTGAATGACGACTTGTCGCCGAGCGTTTTCGCGGTCGATTTGGCCCGGGCCGAAGGCGTGCGCGTCGATTTCGGCGACCTCCGAGAGCGGAACGACGCCAAGTTGGGAAGCCGCGTAGTCGACCGACGTTTCCCCGGCGCTTTCTTCGTCGGCGCCCGAAACCGCCGACGCGATCGCCGATTCCGGATTCGCGACCGGAACGAAACGCTTCGTCTTTTCGGGGAGTCGAATCGGCAGGCGACGCAGGGCGTCGATATTTTCTCGAACGTCTTCGCCGAGGCGAGTTAGAAGTTCGACCGGGCGTTCGCCTTCAAGAACCGTCGTCGCGACGGAGCCGTTCATCGCGATTTCGACCGTTTGGTCGACGTCTTCCGGCGTCAGTCCGTAATGCGCCAAGGCGTCGCGTTTAAGGCGAATTTGCACTTGCGGCAAGTCGGCTTGAATCGGCTCGACGCGGAGGGCGCCAATATCGTCGACGTCCTCGATTAACCTTTGGATTTCAGCGACGCGCTCGCGTAGAATCGACAAATTGTCGCCGGTTACTTTGATCGCGATTTTAGCGCGAGTTCCGCTGCGCAGGTGGTTGATTAAGTGTTGCAACGGCTGGTCGTAGGACGCGATCGTGCCGGGAACGTTTTCCGAGTCGATGACGCCGCGTACTTCGTCGACGATTTCGTTGAAATCGCGGTCGACGCTTTGGTCGATCGAGCAAATGAACTCCGACGTGTTGACCGGAACGGCGTGTTCGTCCATTTCGCTTCGGCCCGTCTTGCGAACGACGGCGGAAATTCCGCGGACGTCCGCGAGACGCAACGCGAGTTTTTCGGCGACTTCCGACGACGTTTCGAGCGAAACGCCCGGCGTTAGGTCGAGGTTGACCTGAATCGCGCCCTCGTTAAACGGCGGCATAAAGTCGCGGTCGAGCGACGCAAAGACGTAAACGCCGCCGACGCCGAGCGCGACCGCGCAGAAAATTGTCGACAACGGGTAGTCGAGCCCGCAACGAATCGCGGAACTCGCGAAATATTGCGTCGTTCGCAAAACGAAACTCGGCTTCTTTTCGCGCCCGACGGTCGTTTTTAACGCCTTGCCGGAGCGTCCTTTGCGACGACGGAAAATCGTCGGGAAAAGGACGTGCGACAGCGCCGGCGTCAGCGTCAACGAAACGAAGAGCGACGACGTAAGCGACACGATGTAAGCGAGGCCGAGCGGCGCGAAGAGCTTGCCTTCGATCCCGTCCAAAAAGAAGAGCGGGAAGAAGACGAGAACGGTAATCGCGGTGCCGTTGACGATGGAGTTGCGGATTTCCGAACTCGCTTCAAATACGACGTTTAGCGTCCGACGCGGCGCGTCCAAAAGCGCGTTTTCGCCGAGCCGTCGGTGAATATTTTCGACGTCGACGATGGCGTCGTCGACCAGTTCGCCGATCGCGACCGCCAATCCGCCGAGCGTCATCGCGTTAATCGTCATTCCGAACGCCGCGAAAACGAGACACGCCGTCGCAAGCGTTGTCGGAATCGTTACGAGCGTTACAAACGTTGTGCGCCAACAAGTTAGACAGAGAAAAACGACGATCGCGACCAAAAACGCGCCGTCGCGAAGGGCGTCGAGAACGTTTTTCACCGCCAACTCGACGAACGTCCGCTGTTGGTAAACCGGAACGATGCGCAGGTCGGGGTAAGTTTGACGGAGTTTCGCCTCCATCTTAACCATTTCGTCGAGAACGGTTTGCGTCAGTTCGCGAGCGTCTTGGCTCGGCTGCTTTTCGACCGTCAAGACGACGGCGTCCCCTTCGTAAAGCGAACCGTCGGGGAGGCGAATCGCGGCGGAGGAATCGCCGATCGGAACGGACGGGCCGAGTTTGACGTCGGCGACTTGCGGCAACAAAATCGGCGGTTCCGTCGACGGATCGACGACGAGCGTTCGCAGATCGTCGAGCGATTTAATGCGACCTAAAGACCGCACTAAGAACTGTTTCGGGCCCTGTTGCGTCAAGAAGCCGCCGGTAACGTTGCGATTGCTCTTGCGGAGCGCGGTTTCGACGTCGTCGACGGTCAGGCCGAAGCGAAGCAGGTCGTCCGGACGCAACGCGACTTGATATTGCCGCCGTTCGCCGCCCATCGAGTAGACTTCGCTAACCCCTTTTTGCGCAAGGATTTTGCGTCGAATATCCCAGTCGGCGAGCGTTCGCAAGTCCATCGGCGACGTCTTGCCGTCTTCGGCGTAAATCGCGAGCGTTAAGACTTGTCCCATCACCGACGCGACCGGCGTCATTCGCGGAAAAACGCCTTCGGGCAGCTCGTCGGCGACGCGTTGCGTCCGCTCGAAAACGATTTGCCGCGCGAGATAGAGGTCTGAACTCCAGTCAAATTCGGCGACGACGGTCGAGAGCCCGACGACCGACGACGTGCGGAGCGCTTCGATTCCGGTCGCGCCGACGAGCGCCGTCTCGATCGGGAGCGTAACGAGCGTTTCGACCTCCTCCGGCGCCATTCCGGGACACTCGGTCATAATCGTAACGCGGGGGCGGTTTAAGTCCGGAAGAACGTCGATCGGCGTGTGGACGGCGCGATACAAACCGGCCGCGACAAGAATTAACGCTCCGACGATAATCAAGAAGCGATTGCCGAGCGAAAAACGAATAATTCGATTCAACATAAGTCGTTTCTCCTTCTTCGTTTCGGACGGTTAGTGGTTGCCGCAAGCGCAGGCCGCTTGCAACTTGCCGCCGCCGTTCGTTAGCGCGACGTAAAGTTGGTAAGCGCCGCGATTGGCGATTTTAGCGCCGGGTTTGATCGAACCGTCGTTCGCGACGACGACTTCAGAGGCCGTTTGGTGCAAAACGCGAACCGGGCGCTTATGCCAAATCCGCTTGCCGTCGGCGGTTCCGTCGTATTCGAAGAGGAAGGTTTCGCTCGCTTCTTGCGCGGTCGCGTCGACCGGAACGACGAAAACGTTTTGCAGCGTTTCCGTTTCGACGGCGAGTTCGCAACGTTGGCCCGGCTTGAAACGCCAATTAAGACGCGGCGCGGCGTCTTCGCAAGTTTCGGCGACTTCCGCGCTTACGTCGGCCGAAACGACGGAGGTTTCGTCGGTTGACGCCGCGTCGTTTTTCGAGTGGGAATGGGCGTGTTCCGCGTCGTCTTCCGGGTGCGGGTGCGAATGCGGGACGCCGGTTTCCGGGTTCGGATGCGGATGAACGTGCGCGCCGGAGGTCGCGCAGTTGTGCGGCGCCGCGTCGAGCAAGTAGTTTTTCAGTTCGACGTAACAAGCGAAAGCGCGGGCGTTTGCGTCGAAACTGTTCGCAACCGAACGGAACGCGAGCGGGCCGACCGTTTCGCGCGGAGCGTCGCTTCCGGAGGCGCCGACGAAGATCGCGGAGACGGGACGGCCTTCGGCTAAGGCGGCGTTGACGAGCGGTTCGTCCGACTCGAACGCTCGACCTTCGATCCAAAGTTCGCGCAAGTCGGAGACGACGCAAAGGGGCGAACCGATCGAAACCGACTCGCCCTTTTCGACGAGCGTCTTTTCTAACTGGTGAAAGTGCGGCTTTTCCGCGAAATGTTCGTGCGTCGGCGGCTCGAAATGAACGGTCGACGCCGGGTCGAACGACGAAGCGTCGTCGGAGAAAGTCGGGACACAAACGGTCAACGTCGTTACAAGCGTTCGCTTCGCGACGACGACTTCCTCGATCGTCGCCTCCGGAAGACCGAAGAAGCGGAGCGCGTCTTTTTGCGTCGCGATCGCGGCTTCGTTTTCCGCTTTTTCGAGCGCGATTTCCCGTTGTTCGCGCGGCGCGATTCCGGCTTCGAGGTCGGCGAGGCGTTTTTCTTCGCTTTCGAGGCGGTCGCGTTTGCGCAAAAGAGCGGTCAACTCAAGTTGAGCGGCGGCAAGCTCTTCGCCGACGAGGCGCAGTTCGAAGAGCGGTTGGCCCGGGCAGAGCGCGGCGCCTTCTTCGACGTAAATTTTGGTAACGATTCCCGTCGCCGGAGACGGAACGCCGACGAG
>JAFSFF010000308.1 GCA_017435375.1 Thermoguttaceae bacterium | reverse complement strand
CGGTCGCGCCCCGCAAGGGGCGCGTGGATTGAAACCGCGTTTATGAGCGCGGGTAACGAAATATCGGCGGTCGCGCCCCGCAAGGGGCGCGTGGATTGAAACGGCTTGCCCATCTCGCCTTCTCCGGTTCTCAACCATGTCGCGCCCCGCAAGGGGCGCGTGGATTGAAACGACACGCCTTCCAGCGGGGCCCGAAATTATAGCGAGTCGCGCCCCGCAAGGGGCGCGTGGATTGAAACAAATTCGGCGTTTCGATGCATATCGGCGCGCAACGTCGCGCCCCGCAAGGGGCGCGTGGATTGAAACCATACCGGTCGAAATAAACGCCGTCGATGAGTTCGTCGCGCCCCGCAAGGGGCGCGTGGATTGAAACGATTTCGGTCAACGTCTCGGGAAACGAGAAACGAGTCGCGCCCCGCAAGGGGCGCGTGGGGTGAAATGTCTTGCAGGCGGCGGAACGAGGAGGGACTTGCCGTCGCGTTCCGCGCGGGGCGCGCGGATTGAAACCGAAAGACTACGACAAAGCGCTCGCCGACGTCAACGTCGCGTTCCGCGCGGGGCGCGCGGATTGAAACCGCTTTTCCCGAATTACCGGCGGAACTCGAACGCGGTCGCGCTCCGTAAGGGGCGCGTCGAATCCTCTTGCTCGATTCTAAAAAAAGTCGAAACGCAAATAGTGAGCTTAACTATTTTAAAAGACGGGAGCGTCGGGGGGATTTTAACGAATTGGCGCGCTTGTTTTTCACGGTTAGAGCGCGATAAGGCTTGACGTTGCAAGGGCTTGGGGTAAAATAATAGTATTGCGGCTCGTTTTTTCTTATAAACGGCGACGTCGAGCGGAAAATGATTGGCGAACACAGAAAACTAAAAATATCGCGTAAAAAACGGTTGCGATTCGCGGCGATTTTACTAGGCGGCGCGCTCGGAGGCGTCCTTCTTGCGACGGCGGCGGGCGTCGAGCCTCCGGCTAAAGAAGCAAACGACGAAAATTCGAAACTCGAAACGTCGACCGGACGCAAGGCGTTTCTGGTGGGCGCGGACGACTATGCGAACGTCGATTCGCTTGACT
Organism: Thermoguttaceae bacterium; assembly: GCA_017435375.1. Classification (GTDB taxonomy): domain Bacteria; phylum Planctomycetota; class Planctomycetia; order Pirellulales; family Thermoguttaceae; genus RUG369. The sequence goes on along the minus strand of JAFSFF010000308.1, from coordinate 2,002 downwards.
GCGTTAAGAACGACGTCGAAGCGTTGGAAAAACGGCTCGAGGAAATCGGTTTCGAACCGCGGAATATTACGACGTTAAAAACCGGCGGCAATTTCGGGGACTATCCGACTAAAGCGAATATCGAAGAGCGTTTCGCCGCCTTCGTCGACAACTTGCAACCGGGCGATTTCGTCGTCGTCTTTTTGAGCGGACACGGTCTGCAGCCGAACGACTCGACCGAAAAGTTTTTCGCGCCGATCGATCTAAAAATCGAAAAGCCGTTTGAAACCGCCGTTTCTATCGACAAAATGCTCGCTCAGTTAGAGAAAAGTAGGGCGACATTTCGCTGGATGATCGTCGACGCTTGCCGCAACGACCCGCGGCGGTCGGAGGCGCCGACAAAAGCGCTCGGCGTTCGCGGGTTGGGCGATTTTTCGAACGCGCCGCGCTCGATTTCGCTTTTATTGAGCTGTCAACCGGGCGCCGTTTCTTACGAAGGAGGCTTCGGGAAAGCGAAAGACGTCGACAACGGCTTTTTAACGCTCGGGCTTCTTGAGGCGCTCGACGCGAACGATTCGAAAGCGGACGCGAACAACGACGGCGTTTTATCGTTTTGGGAAACGCTTAAATATGTCTCCGACCGAACGAACGAATTGGCGTATTATTATTACGGGAAGACCCAAAAACCGAACCTAACCGGCGACGTTACCGATTTTGCGTTGATCGACGATCTGCGCGTCGACGGGATTTCGCGAGCCGATTGGAAACGCGCGAACTCGTTTTGGGAAGAGGCGCAAGCGGCGCGTCGCGAACAACGTTACGCCGCGGCGGAGGAAAAAATCGACGCGGCTTTGCAAATCGCGCCCAACAACGAAAAGTTTTTGACGGCGAAGACGGAAATCGAACAACTTTGTCGGAGCGTCGAGGCAGACGAAGAAGAAAGCTCTATGATGGAGATTTTTACTATGTTTGCGTTGACAATAGCCGGCGTCGTTTTGCCGATTTTAGGGGCGTTGCCTATCGTATTGCCGCTTTTGCTCTTAGATCGCATTCGAAGCCGGAGAAAAAGGCGACTTTATGAAGCCTGTTTAAGAGCGACGGGAATGTCGGAGGAGTTGGTGAAAAGCGTCGCGGTTTCTCCGTACTTTAATCCGACGTTAGAGTTGAAACCGGAGAAATGGAGGGAGCGCGCCGCTGAGTTACGAAACGAGACAATGCGTGCGATGGCGGAAAAGAAGGCGTTGGGGCGAAAGCAAGTCGAAGCGGAGGCGGCGAAGAAATCGAGTGAAAAGAGCGAAGCGCGGAGCGGCGGAAGCGAAGAAACGCGGTAATCGTTCTTAGGGAATTACGACGAAAAACGGTCGTTCGACGTTGCTTGCGGGAAACGTCGGACGACCGTTTGACTTTTAACGGCGGTTGAGTTTGCCGAGTTTGACGGTTAAGACGACGATTAGAGGCGACCGACCGTCGTTTCGGCGGCGAGGGCGGCGATCATATCGCGGGTCGACGCTTCGACCGCTTCTTCCCAACGCGCTTCGCCGAAGCGGTCTTTGTACGCTTCCGAACGATAAGCGAAAATAATGCCGCGCGAGTTGTTGACGATCGCGCCGAGTCCGTTGGCGTCGAAAGCGCCCGCGACGTCTTTCGCGCCGCCGCCTTGGCTCCCGTAACCCGGGACCAAGAACCAAACGTTCGGAAGCGCCGCGCGAAGCTCCGTCAACTGCGCCGGCCAAGTCGCGCCGACGACGCCGCCGACGTTCCCGTATCCGCAGGCGCAACCGGTCTTCGCGATACTCTCCGCCGCGAGCGTTTGGACGTATTCGCCGACCCGACGGTAAAGCGTCTTGCCCTCGAACGCCAAGTCTTGGAACTGCGCGCCCCCCGGGTTCGACGTCTTCACCAAGACGAAAATGCCGCCGTCGCGCTCGTTCGCGACGTCGACGAACGGCGTCAGGCTGTCGTCGCCGAGATACGGGCCGACCGTTAAGGCGTCCGCGCCCCAAGGACTCGACGCGCCGATCAT
>JAFSFF010000307.1 GCA_017435375.1 Thermoguttaceae bacterium | reverse complement strand
GCTCCAAACGCCGCAAGTCCAGCAGAACGCTCCCATTCCCCAAACGCCGCACGTTCAGCAGAACGCTCCCATTCCCCAAACGCCGCAAGTTCAGCAGAACGCTCCCATTCCCCAAACGCCGCAAGTTCCGCAAAACGTTCCCGTCCCCCAAACGCCGCAAGTCCCGCAAAACGTTCCCGCTTCCCCGACGCAGCCGACGGAACTTCTCGACGTCCCGTTCCCCAAACAGTCCGCGCCCATTCCTCAAAACGCTCCGACGCTTGAAGAATTCGACGCCCTCCTTCCGCCGGAAAGCGACGCTTCTTCCCTCTCCGGCGACTTGCCGTTCGTCGACGTTCCGGCGCCCGTCGGGCCTAAACCGGAAGTCGTCGGCGCGCCCCGAGCCGCCTTTTAACGCCGCTCTCCCCGTCTTCGCCGTCGTCGGTCGCCGTTTGCCGTCGACGGCTTTTTTTCTCCGCCGCAAACGAAATTCTCGTCGTTTTAAAAAAATTTTCCTTCTTCCCGCCCTTCCCGGTTGAAAATCGCCGCAAACAATATTATAATATAAGGAAGGCTCGGACGGTCGAAACGCGAAACAACCTCGACTCGCCCAACGCGACGACAAGCGGAAACGTCGCGTTTTGCCCGCGTTTCCCATTTCCCCTATTTTAAACAAACAGACGCACGATGCAACCTATTCCCGAAATCTCTCCCGCGATTCGCGCTCGTCTCCAGCAATGCTTCGAGGTCGGCAACCAAAAAATGCAGCTCGGCCAGCACGACTACGCGACCGAAATGTTCGTCCAATGCGTCCAAGGCGATCCGGCGAACCTCATTTATATGAATTCGTTCATCGCGAACCTTCGTCTCCAGCACGGCGGTCAAAAGAAGAAATCGCGTTTCGGCTTCCTTAAAAGCGCGAAATCGAGCCTCCCCGGCGGCAAAGAAAAAGATTTGGCGACGACGATTAAAAACGGGTGCGAAAAACTCAAGTCGAACCCTTGGGACGCGCAAACGTTCGTTTCGATGGGCCTCGCTTGTCTCGACGCCGACCTCGAAGAAGCCGGACTCGCCTACCTGAATCACGCCGTTCAAAGCGAGCCGGACAACGTCGACATCTTGCGCTTGGCCGCGGTCGAACTCACCGACCGCAAAGTTTACGAGCAAGCGAAAGTTTGTTGGGAACGCGTCTTGAAGCTCAATCCGGCCGATATCGACGCCGGCAAACGTCTCAACGACATTATGCTCGAACAGACGATCAATAAGCAAAAAGGCACGACGCAACGCGAAGCGGAAAAAGCGGCCGAAGAAGAAAAAACGCCGAAAATGAGCTTCGAAGACGAATGCGAAAAACGGCTCCGTAAAAATCCGGAAGATCGCGACGCGTTCCTCGATCTCGTCGAACACTTCTTCCAAAAAGGCAACCTGCGCAAAACCGAAGACGCCTGTAAGCGCGCCTTGAAAGTCTTCCCCGACGACGTCGTTTTCGCGCCGAAACTCATCGAAACGCAAAAAGCGCGCGCCCTCGACGAGATGAATCGGGTTAAAACGCAGTTCGAAAAGGCCCCGTCCGACGCGTTGAAGGCAAAATTCGCCGAACAAAAGAAAATTTTTGAAGAAAAATCTTTAGAATTAATCGAGTATAAATTGGCGAAAACGCCGAACTCCGCGCCGCTCCGTTGGGAACTTGGGCAATTTAGAATGCGCCAAGGACAGTATAAAGAAGCGATCGCCGAACTGCAAGCCGCCAAGGCCGACGCGACGCTCGCCGGGCAATGTCTGTTTGCGTTAGCCCAATGTTTTCAACAGATTAAGCAATACCGTTTGGCGGCGACGCACTACGATCAAGCGATCGAAAAGCTCGACGCGAACGGCGAAGATTACAAAAAAGCGCTCTATTACGCCGCCCGTCTCGCGTTCGGTTTGAACGATTACGAGAAGGCCGACGATTTTGCCAATAAGTTGGCCGCCGTAGATTTTTCTTATAAAGACGTGGCGGGGCTACTAGACAAGATCGCCGAAAAGAGGCATAATAGTAACTGAGCGTAGTTTTGCGTCGCGCTTCCCGCTTACTCGGTCTGCTCTCGCCGAGGGAATCGCGACGACGCCGACCGCTTTTCGCCGGAAAAATCGACTATTAAGTTAAAATAGCGTTTCCCGACCGAAAGGCCCTTTGGTCAAAACGCCGTAAGACCTCCCCGCCCAGAGGGAATGTTTCGGAAAAACTTATGTTAAAACTTACCCATCGTTTTTGACGATAAGCGTTCCTCCTTGCGACGTTGAGAAACAAACGATAATTTTAACAAGTTTTAAAAAAAATTTTAGAGAACCATGCCGAATATTCAAAGCGCCAAGAAAAGACTGCGACAAAACATTGTTATCCGCGAACGCAACCGCGCCGCTCGCTCGGTCGTCCGCAACCGCATCAAGAACCTCCTCAAAACGCTCCGCGCCGGCGACGTCGCGGCCGCCGAGGAACAATTCAAAGGCGTTTGCAGCGCTCTCGACCGCGCCGCCGCCCGCAACCTGTGGCACAAAAATAACACGTCGCGCAAAAAGTCGCGTCTCTCCAAGCTGATCCTCAAGGTGAAGCAAGCGCAATAAGTCGCCGCGTTCGCGATTTGACGAGCGCGTCCGGTTTTAACGATTGGCTTTAAAAACGACGCGCTTTTCGTTCGCGATATTGCGACGCTCGTCGACGTGAAATATTGAATTTCGCGACCGTTAACGCGGAACCGCGCAACATTCCGGCGACAAGAGCTTTGTTCGTCTCCTTAGACGAAACCTAATGTTCGACGTAATATCTCGCGTTTTCGACGCAATCGTTAAAAACGCGTTATTTTTACGTCGAACGTTTGTTTTTAAACGCGACGCGAAATCGATTCGTCGCCGACGATTTAACGGCGGTTCGAACGTTCGGCGCCTCTTTTTCCCTTCGTCGATTCTTTCGCCCGCTTTTTTCATTCACCGCGCGATTTTCGCCGCGCCGCAACCCAGAAGCCGATTTTATGCAAGTTCGACTTTCGCAACTCGCCGAATTAACGCAAGGCGTCCTAACCGGCGATCCTAATCTTTTGATCGATAAAGCCGCGCCCCTGCATACCGCCGACGCGACGGCGATCACCTTCGCCGAACGCCCGGAACGGCTCGATTGGAACGCCGCGACCCAAGCGCGCGCCGCCGTCGTTCCGCTCGGCGCCGAACGCCCGTCGCCCGACGTCGCGACGATTCAAGTCGCCGACGTTAAAGAAGCGTTTGAGAAAATCGTCGTCTTTTTCCGTCCGCCGCGTCCTCGTTGGCTCCAAGGCGTTTCGGAACGCGCCGTTGTCGCCCCGACCGCTAAAATCGGCAAAAACGTCGCGATCGGCCCGAACGCCGTTATCGGCGACGACGTCGAAATCGGCGATAACGCGACGATTCACCCCGGCGTCGTTTTACAACCGGGCGTCAAAGTCGGCGAAAACACGACGCTTTTCCCAAACGTCGTCGTTTACGAAGACTGCGTTATCGGTAAAAATTGCCTGCTTCACGCGAACAGCGTCGTCGGAGCGTACGGTTTCGGGTACGATTCGTCGACCGGCGCCCACTTGCTGGCGGCGCAATTCGGAAACGTCGTTATCGAGGATAACGTCGACGTCGGCGCCTGCGCGACGATCGACCGCGGCGCTTACGACTCGACGGTTATCGGCGAAGGCACTAAAATCGATAATCACGTTATGATCGCGCATAACTGCAAAATCGGCAAACGCAATATGATCTGCGCAAGCGTCGGCGTCGCCGGAAGCGTTACGACCGGCGGCTACGTCGTGATGGCGGGCCGAGTCGGCGTTCGCGATCATATCCGCATCGGCGACGGCGCGGCGCTCGGCGCGATGGCCGGCGTTATGGGCGACGTCCCGGCGGGAGCGCGCATCGTCGGAATCCCGGCGACGCCGGAAAAAGAACAGATGCGCAAACAAGTCGCGTTCGCCAAGTTGCCGGACGCGCTCAAACAACTGAAAACGTTGCAAAAGGAAGTCGAAACGCTTAAAGCGCGCCTTGAAGCCGTCGATTCCGACCAATAACGGGCGTTCGCTTCCGAAACGCGCCGTCAAAAGTTCGCCGCTTTTTCCATTTTAACCTTAAAGGGCCGCCGCCGTGCCGTCGTCCGAAATTTTTTTCCCGCCCGAAACGCGTCGCGTCGGCCTCGTCGCCGGTTGGGGCCGTTACCCGGTTCTGTTGGCCGAAGCGATCAAACGAAGCGGACGCGAAGTCGTCTGTTTAGGCGTTCGCGACCACGCCGACCCGATTTTGCAAGAGATTTGCGACGATTTCGTTTGGGGGGGACTCGGAAAATTCGGTTGGGCGACCCGATACTTCCGTCGGCGCGGCGTCGAATACGCGACGATGGCCGGCAAAATCCACAAAATCCGCCTATTCGACCCCGGTTTCCTTTGGAAACAGGCGCCCGATTTGTACACCGTCCGCTTTTTCGCGGATCATTTTCTACGTCGCCGCCGCGACTGCAAGGACGACGCGCTCTTATTGACCGCCGTTCGCGCTTTCGAACATCGCGGCGTCGCGCTCCTTCCCGGAACCGTTTTCGCGCCGGAGCTACTCGTGCAACGCCAACTTTTAACCAAGCGCGCGCCGACGTCGGCGCAGTGGAAAGACGTTTTTTTCGGTTGGAATCTCGCTCGCGAAATGGGACGTCTCGACGTCGGTCAGAGCGTTTCGGTCAAGAATCAGGCGGTTTTGGCCGTCGAAGCGATCGAAGGCACCGACGAGGCGATTCGTCGCGCGGGCGCGCTTTGTCGGAGTAAAAATTTCGTCGTCGTCAAAGTGTCGAAACCGAATCAAGATATGCGGTTCGACGTGCCGACGTTCGGGCTCGGAACGCTCGAAACGATGGTCGAGTCGGGCGCGTCCGTTTTAGCGGTCGAAGCGAAAAAAACGCTCTTCATCGACGCCGAAGAAGTCGTCGCGTTCGCCGATCGGCATAAAATCGCGATCGTCGCGCTCGACGAAGAAGACGTCGCGGCGGGCGAACCGCCCTTCCCGGTCGGCGCCGAACCGGCTCCGCTCGTTTGTCCGACGTTTCGCGACGACGTTCGCCATTAAACCCTCGCCGCCGCTCGCAAGAAACGACCGAACGCCGCTTCGTCGCGTTTTGCGACGTCGGCGACGTTCGCGGAAATCCTCGCCGCTTTTCAACGCGGCTTTTTTATTTTAAACCGAACGTTAAACGAACTCAAAGGCTCGCTCGTTTAACGTTCGGTCGGTCGCGCCCGGTTAACTCAACCGGCGTTCGTTACTCGTTCTTGACTTTGGCGAGCGCGGCGGCGAGCGCGGCGGCGACCTGCGCTTTCATGCCCTCGCCCAGCTCTCTATTACCTAATTCTTGTAAAATGTTAACGCCCTCCTTGGTATCGCCGCTTTTTATCGTCGCGACGGCTAAGTTCCAATACGCGACGTTTAACGCGTTGTTCAACGCTTCTTCGGACGTTTCGCTTGAAGCGGCTTCGTTTTCGCTTTCCGAACCTCGCGCGGCTTTCGACGCGGAAACCGCGCTCCGTTCCGTTTCGAGAAGCTCCTCCAGCAAATCCTCGAACTTCTTCGCCGCATCGTCGTATTTTCCGGCGTCAAAAGCCGAGGCGCCTTCTTTATACAATCTCTCCGCCTCGCCCTCAAAGCCAAAGTCTGAAAGGAAGAAGGGGTCGTCCGCCGTATTCGCGCTCGCGCCTCCGCCTTTGGTCGTCCCCGTCGCGCTAAGGGTTCTCGCCCCCGTCTCGTCCGAGTTCCCAAACGATAGAGAGTCTCCCGTAGAGAAGTTTTCGTCCGCCGTATTCGCGCTCGCGCTTCCGCCTTTGGTCGTCCCCGTCGCGTTAGGGGTTCTCGCCCCCGTCTCGTCCGAGTTCCCTACCGCTCGAGAATTTACAAGCTCATTTGGCGCGTCGGGCGTTTCCGTTTGGAGAGCTATTTCTCGTTCGTTCTCAGGCATTAACAATATGCCGAAGGCCACCAAAAATCCCGCGGCGGCATAAGCCAAGTCTCGCCAACTTAAGATCGCGTTCTTTTCGCGCTTTCTCTCTGTCCGCCGTTCCGATTTAGCAATCGGCGCGAGCGTCGGCTCGTTGTCCCGCTCTTTTTCAATCTTATAATCGACCGAACTCGTCGACGTTAAAATCGCGTCTTTTACAAGCGTTTCGTCGTTCGCCTTAGCCTTCTTCAACTTGGGGTTAACCATAAACGCGATTTTTAGCCAATTTTCGTCCTCCTCCGCCGCGCCGTTTTCTTCGTAGGCGTTCATACGATCGCGCATCGGCGCGTCGTCGTAAGCGCCGACGCTAAACAACATCGCGCAACCTTCGCGGCAACTCGGGCATTCCGCCAAATGCTCGGCCAAGAGACGCGTTTCTTCTCCGGACAACATATCGACGCTTAGCGATTCGAACATACCGTCGTATTTTTCGCACGGCGTTTCGGTTTCTTGCTCGACGCGGTTCTCAATTAATGTCAACAACTCGAGCTCGCGTTCGTCTTGATTCGTCTTTAACAACATTTTATTTCCTCCGGCTCTCCCCGTTTACTATTGGGAGTCTCGCACCAGGTTATCTTTAATTACAATTTTATCGGTTGACTTTCATAGGTTAAAGCCGAGGATAGTCGCCGGTCTCAGGGTCGATACGATCGACGCATTCCAACCAAACGGCGACCGAATCGCTAATATCGCACGCCACGCCAACGTTGCTTTTACTCCATTGTTTGCTCAGCTCCTTACGCCATTTCCAGGAAATTTTATCTCGCCAAGGCGCTTTGTTAAATTCCGCTCTAATCTTTAACAACGTCTCCCGCGTTTCACGCTTCGCGTCGGCGTCCAAGGTCGCGCCGTTTGAATCCAATTTCTGAATTCGCTCGTCCGCGTCCTTCAACTCCGCCGCCGCGATCTCGCAAAAAGACAACGCAAGTCGATTCTCATTGACGCGCCTGTCGCAACATTGCGCGTTCGCTTCGCACGTCGCCACGAGTTTATCGACCTCTTCTAACTGCAATTTCAACGCCTTTTTCATTTCGGCGCTCGCGTTCTCGGATTGCGCGTTAAGCTCGTCTTTACGCGACTTTAACCTTGCTTTTTCCCCTTCTTCTTTTTGCTTCAAATTCCCGTTGCGCCGATTCAAAAGGCGCGCGGATTCTTCCAATTCGGCGAACGCCAGTCGCTTTTCCCGCAAAACCTCGAGAATTTTCTTGTTCGTCGCGTTTTCGTCGCGAACGCATTCCTCCAAGTCGTTCAAGATCGCGTCGATATTGCGAAACGCTTGTTCGCGATAGGCTTTTAATTGTTTTTTCAACACATTTTTATAATAATGTCGATCCAATTCGGAACGCTCGGCGTCCGCCGCTTCGTCTTTGGAAGCGTAAAACTCTTTATAGGCCTGCAGGAAACCGTCCAGAAGTTCCTCCGAAAGCCCCGTATAGAGGACGGTTACGTCGGCTTTTGAACACGATTCCCCCAACTGCGCGAATTTGTCGGCGATCTCGTCGACCGTCAGTCCCGTTCGACGCGTCAACGCTTCCAGCTTCGCCTCCTCGATTCGCTCTTCCTCCGTTCGCTTTTGTTTCGGCGGAATGGCCGCGACGATTCCCGACAGCGCGCCAATCTGGCTAAGCTCCTCGCCGACGTTCTCTCGCTTCGGCGGGCCGACGTGCCAATAATAGGCGAATCTCCGTTGGTTCGGCGAGTACGAGCGCGCCGTAGGTTTGCCAAACGTCGTTTCTCGCAGGTTTAACAATCTCCCGTCGATATTGTTTCTAACGATCTCCAACAGCGCCGCGCAACCGTCGCCCTCGGCGCCGTTTTCCAACGGGCCTTGCGTAAAAGCGCTAATCGCCGCGCTCTTTTCTTTGCTCAGATTGCGCGCCTGTTTGGCCAACTCGCGTTGGCAAGACGTGTTCAAAAACCGCGCGAGTCCGGCGTCTCCCCGGTATTTCCCGTCGTCCTCTTTCTTCGCTAATTTGTTAAAGACCCAATCCCGGAAATCTTCGTACCACCCCGTCAGGTCGAATCGATCGTCGATCGACATTTCGCGCGCAAGTTTTTGCGCCAAATTTTCAACGACGTCGCGATAAGCGGAATCGTACGCGTACCAAAACGAATTATTATTATTTCTTTCTCGACCGGCGCGCAACATCGCCAAATCGTAAAACGGATTGCCTCCCAAATGCCCTCGTTGAGTAAAACCTCGACGATGGTAGACGCATACGGCGACTTGATAATCGCTCAGGTCTTGAGCGTTCCAGTTCTTTTGTCTTAAAAATTCGTTCGTATCTTTGGGCGTCGCGTTATTCTTGGCCGTTTGGCGGTGCCGTTTAAGCGCGACGTCCCAATCTTCAAGAATCGCGTCGATATCGTTCTCGAATTTTTCGGAGTCGTCCCACAACGGCTTCAACGCTTCTTCGTCATCGTCGTCGATAGCTTGGAGCGCTTCCTCGCCGACGTTTTCCCCGAAAAGTTCTCGGGCTTTTTTCTCGGGTACGCCCGCAAAAAGCGTCAGCCAAAATTGGAAATTTTTCTTAAGTTCCGGCGACCAATCCTTATTCGTCGAGAAATCTTCGACGCGTCGGCAAGCGATCGCCTTAATATATTCGCAACGTTCGTCGGTCCAAATTTTGCCGATAAGATCGCGCGTGCCCGCTCGTTCTTCGACGACCTCGAACTTCTTCGTCTTTCTAATTCCGTCAAAGAGCTTCGATTTCTTTATCGTCTTCGTCTCTCTCGTTCTTTTTACCCATTTTTCCCAGCTTTCGATCGAGAATTTCTCGACGCTAGTCGTCGCGCCGTTATTTTCTTTATTCCCCGTATCGCCGCCGTTATGATTACGAATGTTGTCCGTCATATTAAAATCGCCAGTTAGGGTTGAGATTGCCTAATTCCGTTTCGTCCAAGCCTTGCGGCTCGACGGCGCCCAACGCGAAGTTTCCAAAGGCCGCGCGCCGAACAATAATCAAAATATAAACGCGCCTCATTCCATCTCGGGTCGGCGGAAAATCTCGATTTAACGTCTCTCCTAACCGGCGTTCGTTCGCTTAGAGGAGCGTAAAATCAAAAATTTGCCGTTTGCCCCGTTTTTTTCTAAAATTTTCCGAAAAATTTTATTTTTTCTAAAGAACCCGTCGCGCGGTCGTCAGTCCGTCGCCTCTTTAAGAAAAACGACGACGTTGTAAAACGCCGTTTGCGGAGCGACGAAACGCGAAACGCTCCCGACGATTCCGCTCGCCTCCGCCGTTTTCGGCAAAATCATCGGAACGGCGCCGAGATCGAGAATCGCCCCCTTCGTTCGCGGAAACGCCAACTTCGTTCGCACGTCGCAAGAAACGATCGACGGCCGCTCGACCTCCAACCGCTGCCGAGGCGCTGTCGACGTCGGAACGCGCAACCCGAACGTCGACGTCTTCTCGACGACCGTCGCTCGATACCGAACGAGCGTCTCCACCGTTTCGCCGTTCGTCGAAAGAAGCGAGGTCGCTTCGAACCGAAAGCCTTCGTCGACCGCCGCGACGTCGGAAACGTACCCCGCCGGCGCCGACGAATCGAGCCGAACGTCCCGCGTCAGCTCCCGCTTCGGCGCGACCGACGCGAGCCCGAACATTTCCGCGTTCGGCACGTCTCCGCGAGCCGAGTTCAATAAAATAAAATCGGAACGTTTTTTAATTTCCGCGTAAACTTTTTCCAAATCGCTCTTTTCGACAAGCCAACCTTGCGGATCGGCGCCGTCTCCAACGACGGTCGGACGCGACGGCGTCAAGAGCGACGCGACCCGCGAACGCCAGTCGGGCGTCCTAACCGCGACGACGCGAATCGAAAAAGAAACGTTGCGCCGCGTCGGATCGAGAAAGCGGTCGACAACGTTCGACACGTACCGCTGCACCGCTTCGTTATGATAAACGTACAACCGATCGCGAGAAGCGGAAAACGCCGAAAACGGCTCGCGACGCCAAAAATCGTCCCCCGCGTCGAACATAATCCAATCGACGATCGCGTTTTGCGGACTCGCAAGACTCGGGAAACGCTCCGAATACCCGGCGACGTCGTACATCGCCCAAAATTGCCCGTCGCTCTTCGGCAGCTCAAATTCAAGGGAGTAACTCGTCGTTCGCGGCCCGGTAAAGGAACCGACGACCGGAGCGTCGCCCCCAAAAGTCGCGCCGACGCTCGCCGTCGTTTCGCTCGCGCCGCTCGCCGGCTCCGCCTCGAACGCGGAGCCGACGTTCGTTCCGTTCTCCGCGTTCTTCCAAACGGACTCGCTCGCCGCGTCGACCGGCTCTTGCGCCCCCGCTTCCGCCGTCGTCCAAACCCCGGCGAAAGCGACCGCCCCCAACGCGACCGCCGACGCCCAACGCCGCGACGAGAAAACGCTTCGTTCGACGTCGTTCGCTTTCGTTCTGCGCAAAGTCGCGCCGCATTCCATTTTTCCTTTTTTTCGCGTCAAAATCGCCCTCCTCCGTCCGGCGTCGCGCCGCGCTTGCGACACGCTTTTATTTCTTTAATTATTACGCGCGTTCCTTATTAATTATACGTGAAGCAAAATCCGATTGCAATTCGTCGCGCTCTCCCCAAGAGAAAAATTTGGCAAATATTTTCGTCGGTTTCCGTTTTCCTTCGCGTCGCCGCGTTAACCGTTAAAACCGGCGTCGCCGTTAAAACCGGTCGACGCCGAACAAAATATGAAAAAAATTCGCAAAGCGTCCCTTCATTTTAGCGAAAAATGAGTTAAAATGTATTAGTAAATCTTATGGCAAATTCTCGCCTGTGTTTTTTCGGCTTTTTTGAAGTTGAGAAAACGATCGGCGGGACCGTTTTTTTGGGGTCGTTTTTTTGGGCAAGAGGTAAAAAATGAACCGCGTTTTGATCATCGGCGCCGGCGGCGTCGGGCGCGTCGTTCTGCACAAATGCGCGCAACATCCGGAAGTTTTCGACGAAATCGTCTTCGCCAGCCGCACCGTTTCGAAGTGCGACGCGATCGTCGCCGACGTGAAAACGTTTCCGAAACCGATTCCGACCGAAGCGGTCGACGCCGACGACGTCGACGCGCTCGTCCGTCTTTTTGAGAAATACCGACCGAATTTGGTCATTAATGTCGCGCTTCCGTATCAAGACCTGACGATTATGGAAGCGTGTCTCAAAACCGGCGTCAACTACCTCGACACCGCGAACTACGAACACCCGGACGTGCCGAAATTCTGCTACGGCCCGCAATGGGAACTTCACGAACGCTTCAAGGAAGCCGGTTTGTGCGCGATTCTCGGGTGCGGTTTCGACCCCGGGATGACGAACATTTACGTCGCCCACGCCCGCAAACACCGCTTCGACCGGATGGATACCGTCGATATCATCGACTGCAACGCCGGCGACCACGGCTACCCGTTCGCGACGAATTTCAACCCGGAAATCAATATCCGCGAAGTCTCCGCCAACGGTCGCTACTTCGAAAACGGCGAGTGGATCGAAACGAAACCGATGGAGCATAAACGCGTCTTCGACTTCCCGGAGGGAATCGGCCCGAAAGATATGTATCTCCTTTATCACGAGGAGATGGAGTCGCTGACGAAGAACTACCCGGAAGTCAAGCGAATGCGCTTCTGGATGACGTTCGGTCAATCGTACCTGACGCACTTGAAGGTGTTGGAAAACGTCGGGATGACCGGCGTCGAGCCGATCGACTACGAAGGCCATAAGATCGTTCCGCTCCAATTCTTGAAGAAGCTCCTTCCCGACCCGGCTTCGCTCGGCCCGCGCACCGTCGGCAAGACGTGCATCGGGATTTGGGTCGTCGGCGAGAAGGACGGCAAACCGCAAACGTATTATCTTTACAACATTTGCGATCACCAAGAGGCGTACAAAGAAGTCGGCGCGCAAGCGGTCAGTTACACGACCGGCGTCCCGGCGGCTCTCGGCGCGAAGATGTTCCTAACCGGCAAGTGGACCGGCGCGGGCGTTTTCAACGTCGAAGAGTTCGACCCGGATCCGTTTATGGCCGAGATCGGGCCTTGGGGTCTTCCTTGGCAAGAAACGTACCCGACGACGCGTTTCGAATGAACGCCGCCTAACGATTCGACGCCGAGACGGTCGCCGAACGCCGCGATAAAATCCGCCGATTTTTCCGGTTTTAACGCTTTTGCGCCCGTCTCGCGTTGAAATCGCTCTTTATTTTAGCGTTTTCGCAACCTAAACGCGAAATTCGTCGCGTTTCGTCCGTTCCGTTCGCCCGACTATTCGCGCTTTCCGAAGCGTTTTTTCAAGTCGAGCGAACGAAGCGGCGCCGTTGCGTTCCGTCCCGATTCCCGGCCGCCTCCGCGCCCGAATCGACGGTTTGTTTTGTTCCGACGACGGCCCGCGAACCTTGCGTTCCCGGACGCGTTTTACGTCGACGCGTCGCCCGACTTTTCCGGTCGCGACGATTTTAACGCCGTCCGTCGTCTCCCCCTCCGCCGCAAGCGATTTTTATGACCGACCAATTCACCTAGCGAGCGCAATGAATCCGATTTTTCCTTACCCTCCGTTCGACTACGCGTCGCTCGACACGCCGACGCCCTATTACATCATCGACCGCGCCTTGATTCGCCGTAATATGCGCATCTTGGCGGACGTTCAAGAGCAAGCGGGCTGCCGCATTCTTCTCGCGTTGAAAGCGTTCTCGACTTGGGGCGTTTTCGATGAAATGTCGCCCTATTTGGCGGGCGTCGCGGCGAGCAGTCTCAACGAAGCGCGCCTCGGTTACGAGCATTTCAGTAAGGAAAAAGATATTCACGTTTATTCGCCGGCGTACTCGCTCGACGAAATGCGCGAACTTTGCAAATACGCGAACCATATCGTTTTCAACTCGTTGCAACAATGGCGTTCGCTCCGCGGCGTCGTTGAAAACTGCGGCCGCGACATTCGCGTCGGTTTGCGCGTCAACCCGGAATATTCCGAAGTTTCGCACGAAATTTACAATCCCTGCACGACGCGTTCTCGTTTCGGCGTCCACTTGGAAAATCTGATCGACGCCGGGCCGGACGCGCTCGACGGGATCGACGGTCTCCACTTCCACACGATGTGCCAGCAAGGTTCCGACGTGTTGCAACGGACGCTTCAAGTCGTTTGCG
>JAFSFF010000306.1 GCA_017435375.1 Thermoguttaceae bacterium | reverse complement strand
GTTCGACCATCGCGGTAACGCCGTTGGCGCTGCAGACGGCGATGCGGCCCGCTTCGGTTTCGCGGTCGGAACGTTTTTCCATCGTTTTTTTACCGGCTTTGCGGATCAGTTCGATGGCGAGTTCTTCGTTGCCTTCGGCTTGTTCGAGCGCTTTTTTGCATTCCATCATCGGCAAACCGGTCTTGTCGCGGAACGATTTAACCATAGCGGCGGTAATAGTGGCCATTGCGGTACTCCTGTCGTATTTTTATTTATTGTATCTTCTTTTTTTCCCTTTTTCTTTTTCGGAAACGCGTCTTCCAATTAAATGAAAAAGGGGCGTCCGATTCTCGACGCTTCGTAAACGCGACGCGCGTTCCAACGTCGGAACGCGCGACTTTCGGCGCGTCGTTCGGTCGTTTCCGTCGTTCGACGAAACGCCGAAATCTCGACGCGCACGTTTTTACAGACTTAAGGCGGAGAACTATTCGGCGTCGGCTTCCGCTTTTTCGGCTTCGGCGGCTTCTTCGGCCGGAGCTTCGAATTTGCGGGATTCGAGTTCTTTAACGCCTTCGGCGACCGCGTCGGCGAGGTAGGAAACGATCAAATCGATCGAGCGGATCGAGTCGTCGTTGCCCGGAATCGGGAGATCGACTTCGTCCGGGTCGGAGTCGGTGTCGATGAGCGCGATCGAGACGACGCCGAGTTTACGCGCTTCGCGAACGGCGTTCTTTTCTTTGCGCGGGTCGACGACGACCATAACGGCCGGATAACGGTTCATATCGCGGAGACCGTTCAAGTTGCGGTACATTTTGCGATATTCGCGCGCCAACGAGGCTTGCATTTTCTTCGAGTAGGTCGAAAGCTCTTCGCCGTTGATGATGCGTTCGAGTTCTTCGAGGCGCTTCAGGCGGCTGCGAATCGTGTTGAAGTTCGTCAGCGTGCCGCCGAGCCAACGTTCGGAGACGTACGGCATACCGCAGCGTTGCGCTTGGGTCGCGATCGTTTCGGACGCTTGGCGCTTCGTGCCGACGAAGAGAATCAGGCTGCCTTCGGCGGCGACTTGCTTCAGGTATTTGCGAGCGCGGAGGACGCCGCGGACCGTTTCGCGAACGTCGATGATGTGAATCAGCTTGCGGCGACCGTAAACGTACGGGCGCATTTTCGGATTCCAGAGGCTCGCGCGGTGCCCGAAGTGAACGCCGGATTCGATCAAAGCTTTAATGGAAAGAGGAGCGTCGGCCATTTTTCTTCCTTTCTCGTCGTCGTTCGGCACATCGTTACGGAGTCGGCGGCGTTCGCCGGCGCTCCCAAATCGACGTTTAGACGACGCGATCAAACGTTAAGGTTTATTCGACGAACGCTTCCCGTCCTCGCGTATTAATTAATAAGGACAAAAACGTTCGTCGCGTCGGCTTTTTCAAACAACGCGAACGTTCGAACCGACGCGAACGTCGCGTCGTCGTTCGTCCTCGCCGCAATATGCGCGACGAACGGAAGTCAAACGACGAAACTTATTTTTCGCAATTTTAACCGAATCTTTGTCGCCGTCAACGGCCCCCCCGCCTTTGGCGCGACGATTTTTTCGATTTTACGTCTTTTTTTCATCCGTTTTTCGCCGTCGACTTCCGGTCGCGCCGGTCGCGCCGATTTTAACGATCGTTCGCAAGAGCGTTTTCTTCGCCGATTCGTCGCCGCGTTCCGCTCCGTCGTCCCAAGCAAAAAAAAGACGCGAAGTTTCTTGCGAAACTCCGCGTCTCTCGGTTAAGGATTCGGTTCGAATCGTCGCCGCGATCGTTCGGCGGCAACTACGAACGCTTCAGCTTGTCGCTTACTCGAAATCGTTCGGGCTAATGCTGACGTTGATCATATTGTACAGCATATTGAACCAGAGTTCAACCGGCGTGTACTCGACCAAAATGACGTCGTTCGGCTCGATCAAGATACGTTGCGACGGGTCGCGCAACATTTCTTTTTGTTTAATTTGAATCGCGTATTGCTTGCCGTTGACCTCGCGAAGGACGAGGATGCGGCTCGCCGGAACAAGGCTCCCGACGCGGCTCGACGTGTTCGAGGCCGCCGCGCCCGCCGAAGCGCCGACGGTGCCGCCGGCGGTGGCGATCGCGCCCATGACGTCGAGGTCGTAGTCGCGCGGAATCGGGTAGACGCCGCCCTTGATGAGACCGCCGGTGTAGTACACTTCCGCTTCGCGGGATTGAATGTAAACCACGTCGCCGTCGTACAGGGTAACGTCTTCCGACGTCAGTTGCGGCGGTTGTTCGTTCGCGCCGACGCGGAGCGGAATACGGACGATCCCAAGGTCGGAACCGAGGTCGTCGATCGTTCCGGTCGCGTTATAGCGGTCGGCGACTTTGCTTTGCGCGTACCCGACGTCGAGGTCGCCGTTCATATAGTCGGTCTTGCTGAATTCTTCGCTGTAGGCTTTGCGGAGAATGACGACTTCGTTTTTCGCGTTCAAGCCCGGAAGCCCGCCGGTTTGGCTCAGCGCTTCGAGAACGTCGTTGCGGTACGCCGGAAGTTCGAGCGAAGTCGCGGTTCCGCGGCTCATTCCGCCCATATACGACGTTCCTTTGCCGCTCATCGAGGCGTTGCTCGACGAAGTGCGCATATCGTCGGCCGCGACGTCTTCGCGGATAACGGTAACGTGGTACGTGCGACGCTTAATCATCGAGACCGAAATGTTCGCGTCGGCGCGGACGATTTGACGCTTCAAAGTATACGCCGCGCGAATCGCCTCTTCGGCTTGCACGAGCGTCATCCCTTCGACGTAAATCGGTTCCGGAAGCATCGGAAGCGAGAGCGTTCCGTCGGAGCGCACTTGATACGGATACCCGGAAGCCGGGCGGTCGTTGACCGAAACGTTCGGGCCGATGTTGTGAATCGGCGGCGCTTCGTCGATCGCGCCGGTGATCCCGGCGATGTAAATGCCCAACACGTCGTTCGGGCCCAAGAGTTCTTCGGCCGGTTTGTCCATTCGCAGCTTCACGAAGTTGATTTGCTCCATTTCGCTGCGAACGCCGCCGTGAATCTTACTTTTAAAGTACCCGGCGGGAACGGTCTGACTGTTGGGAATACTGACGCATCCGCTAGTCGTCGCGCAAACCAATAAACACGCCCAAAACGCCTTTATTGTTTTTTTCATTGTTATGTGTCCTTACATCTCAAATCGAGCGTTCGCGGCCCGATTCACACCGATCCTTACCTTGCGGAAATTTCGCTCGCCGACGTCGCGAGCGTTTCGTTCGCCGTTCGAAATCCAGTCCGTTTCGACGAATCTTCCGCGATTCCTGAAAATCATCGGCGTTTTCTCCGCGCAACTTTCAGGAAAATAGCTTTCGCGCTAAAAATTTTGCCAAAAGCTCGCCGCCGCCCTTAAAAAATAGCGACGCCGACGGCAAAATCTACGCTAATCTTATTTTCGGCCGTCTCTCGGTCGCGCTATAACTTTTTCAGACAAAATTCTTAAATTCGCCCCTTCCGGAGCCTTTCCGCTCCCGCGCCGACGCCCGACGTTCCGTTAAAACCCTTAGAATCGCGACAACCGAAGCATTCTCGCTATTTTTTCTCTTTTAAATCCTCGTAAAGCGCCTATTTTCTCTAAATCCGCGTCTCTTTAAGGTCGATACGAGAAATGTTCCCCTTATTAATATTAATGAATAAACCGCCTTAAGGAACGCCGCAATGAACGTCGCCGCTCACGCTTTGATTCTCTCGACGCAACGCCTCCCTGCCGAGCTTCGCCGCGAACCGAAAATCAAACCGCGCCCCGACGTCGCGATCAAGCGACTTCGCGACGCGCAATCGGTCGCTCCCGGTCAAGGCGTCGCGTCCGAACCGAAACGCCGCGACGCGTTCGCCGAACGCCGAAAACCGCGTCGCCCTTCCGTCGAATCGACGCGCTCCCTTCCCGTTCGCGACGGCGACGAACGCGGCCGCCTCCTCGACGTTTACTGCTAACCCGTTCGCGTCCGCCGCCGCGATTCGCCCGCCGCCGAGACGCGCTTCTTCGCATTTCGCCTATTTCCTCTATTTTCGCGTTAAAAATTCGCCGTTTCGTTAAAATAGCGAAAAATTTCCAAAAACGCTCGAACCCCCGTTGCGTCGCGGCGTACAATAGTTTATACTCGCGAAGCGTCGGTTTCGCGCCCGTCCAAGAACGGCGCTCGAGTCCCGTTCGTTCGACTCGCCGACGCGCAACGCCCCGTCATTTTAGAAAGCGACACGACAATGAAACTCGCCCCCTACTTCGCCGCGCTCGTCGGCGGTTTGATTTTATCGACTGGAGCCCCGATGAATTTCACGATTTCGAACGCCGCCGCCGGCGAACCTGAAGAACGCCTCGCCGCGTTTATGCGACAATATCAAGAAGATTACGCGAAAATGTACCAAGCGAACTCCTACGCTTGGTGGGACGCGATGACGACCGGCTCCGAAGAAGCGTTCGCGAAGTCCGCCGAAGCGTCGCTCGCTATGTCGACCTATCACGCCGACGCCGCGAAGTACGCCGAGTTGAAGAAGCTCCGCGCCGCCGCCGTCGACGCGACGCCGATGGAAAAGCGCGCCGCCTACGTCGCCGAACGTTCGTTCGAAGAATCGCAACTTCCGCCGGAGTTGATGAAGGAAATCGTCGAGCTTTCGTCCGAAATCGAGCAAATTTTCCAAACGCACCGCGCCGTCTACCAAGGCGAAGAACGCACCAACAACGAACTCCTCGAAGCGTTGGAAAAAGAAACGGATTCCCAAAAACGTTACGAGATGTGGGACGCGCTCAAGCAAGTCGGCGAAGTCGTCGCGCCGAAGATGGTCGAGCTGGCGAAGCTCCGCAACAAAGCCGCTCAAGCGCTCGGCTACAAGAACTATTGGGAAATGACCGTTTCGTTCCAAGACTTCGAACCGGCGCAACTGATCGCGATCTTCGACGAACTCGACCGCTCGACGGCGCCGTATTTCGCGTCGATGAAGGCGAAACTCGACGGCGAACTGAAGGAAAAATTCGGCGTCGACAAAATCCGACCTTGGCACTACGACAACCCGTTCTTCCAACAAGCGCCGGCCTCGAAAGCGATCGATGCGAACGTCTTTTACGCCGACAAAACTAAAGAGGAAATCGTCGATATTTCGGTCGACTTTTACGATTCGATCGGCGTCGACGTCCGCCCGATTCTCGCCAACAGCGACCTTTACGAAAAAGACGGCAAAACGCAACACGCGTTCTGCAACGACATGAACCTCGAAGGCGACGTCCGCATCCTCTGCAACGTCAAACCGACCGCCGAGTGGATGGACACCCAGCTACACGAACTCGGGCACGCGATTTACGACTACAACATCGCCCGCGATCTCCCGGCGAACGTTCGCTCCGCTTGCCACATCTTCACGACCGAAGGAATCGCGATGACGTTCGGCGCCAAAGCTCGCGACCCGCAATGGCTCGTCGCTAACGTCGGCGTCGCGCCGGAAAAAGCGGAAGCCGCCGCCGTCGCGCTCCGCGAGCAACGCCTCCGCGAGCAGCTCATCTTCTGCCGTTGGACGCTCGTGATGACGTACTTCGAAAAGGCGCTTTACGAGAATCCGGAGCAAGACCTCAACAAACTTTGGACCGAAATGACCGAGCGCTTCCAACTCCTCGACCAACCGGAAGGCCGCGACCGCGCCGACTGGGCGTCGAAACCGCACTTCGTCATCGCTCCGGTTTACTATCACAACTATATGCTCGGCGAACTTTACGGCGCGCAACTTCGCGCTTCGCTCGAAAAGGAAGCCGCCGGCGACCCGAAACGCTTCGGCGCGCTCCTGAAGGAAAAAGTGTTCGCGCCGGGCGCTTCCCTTCCTTGGCCGGAATTTGTTAAGGAATCGACCGGCGAACCGCTGACTTCCCGCGCTTTCGTCGAGGAAGTGAAAGCCGCCGACGCCGCGACGAAGTAACGGTCGCGCCGACTTAACCGGTTTCAACGAACTTGCGCGTTTTACCGTTTTTACCGCTTTCGCCGTTTTCAACGGTCGCGTCAAGTTCGGCGATTCCGTCCTTTTTTTCGACGCTCGAACGACGCGCTTCCCCGAACGTTTTAACGATTTTAACGGTTTCAACGACATTAACGACGTTAAAACGCTTCGACGGCGCGTCGGCGAGTCGTTTCTTGTCGACTTTTCCTCCGTTTTTGCGAACTCAATGGCGAAACTGCGCGATCGAACGCGGCGTTTTTGGACGACGCTCCTTTTTTTTCTCGGCGGCCCGGCGCTCCTCGGCTTCGTCGCGTTTCGTCTTTATTGGCGAACGACGGACGCGGCGCTCGACGTCGAACGCGCCCGTTTGACCGCCGCGACGCCGTTCGACGTCGATTTTAGCGACCGCCAATTCCTTCGCCCGGGCGTCCGCCGCCTCTTAAACGCGACTTTTTCGCCGCCGTCGACCGCGGAACCCGCCGTTTTTTGTCCCGAAATTTATTTTTTAACGAAAGTCGACGACGAGACGTTAACCGCGTTCGTCCGGTCGTTCGACGAGCGTTCCGGTCGCGTCGTCTCCGCCGACTTTAACGAAGACGCCGAAAGCGCCGAT
>JAFSFF010000305.1 GCA_017435375.1 Thermoguttaceae bacterium | reverse complement strand
ACGCTATGTTTCAGCACAAATACCAATCGGAAACGCTCGTTCAAGACTCGATACACGGATACATCGCCTTTGCGTCGCCGCGCGGAGACCTCGCGCCGGGGGAAACGAGTTGCGAACGCGACCTCGTCGACTCGCCTTGGACGCAGCGACTGCGCCAAATTCACCAGCTTCAGACCGCTTGGCTCGTTTATCCGACGGCGGAGCATTCGCGTTTCCAACACGTCTTGGGGACGACGCGGACGGCCGGGCGCGTTTGGGAGGCGTTGCGCGAGAGTTTTTACCGCGTTTTTGAGGAAAATCCGGAGTTGGCCGACGGCGACCGTCCGGTTCCGTCGCCGCGTTGCGTCGAGTCGCTGTTGCGCGTCGCGGCGCTCCTGCACGACGTCGGGCACGGGCCGTTCGGGCATTTCTTCGACGAACATTTTTTGAGCCGTTTTCAAACGCCGAGCGGCGAGCGCCTGACGCACGAGACGCTCGGCGCCGAGATCGTCGCGTCGGAGTTGGCGGAAACGATCGCCGGAATTCGCCGAACGCCGAACGGGCTCTTCGAACCGGGCGAACGGTTGGAGCCGAGCGACGTCGCGTTCCTGATCGTTCGACCGAAAAACGACGCGGCGGACGAGCGCAAACCTTTTTGGCTCCGGATGTTGCGTTCGCTCTTCTCCGGGCTTTACACCGTCGACAATATGGATTTCGTCCTGCGCGACGCGAGCGCGTCCGGTTTTGGCGGGCGACCGTTCGATTTTGATCGGCTCTTGCATTACTCCTTCTTTTCGAAGCGCGGCTTGACGATACACCGCAAGGGCGCGCCGGCGTTGGAGCGCTTTCTGGACGCGCGGGCCGACCTTTTTCGCTCCGTTTATTTTCATCGGACGGTGCGAGCGATCGACGTCGCGTTGGCCGACCTTTTCCGAGAGAGCGCCGATTTGCTCTTTCCGACCGGCAATCCGCTCGACGCGCTCGACGAATATTTGCGTTTTACCGAATGGGCGCTCGTCGCGGACGTCGCTTCTTGGGACAAGTCGACGAACCCGAAAAAGCGCGAGTTGGCGCCGCGTTGGCGAGATTTTTTGGAACGAAAAATCGGGTGGCGCGTTATCGCCGAAAAAACGATCTCTTTTCGAATCGGCGAACGGGAAGGGGATTCAATTTTCGCGTCGCCCGCGCTCTTTGAGGCGGCGTTTCGAGCGAAGGCGCCCGCCGCGTTGCGCGACGTTCCGTTGCGTTTCGACGTCGCGAAACATACTCGGCTTCCGGCGGGGTTTGCGTCGCGAAATTTCCTTTACAATCCGGAAAACGACGCCGTCGTCGGGCTCGACCAAGAGGACGCGTACCGCCAAGCGGAGAAAAGTTTCCGAATTTGCCGAATTTACGGACGCTCCGACGAAGCGCGCGACGCGATTTTAGAAACGTTCAAGCGGCTGACCGGCGACGGTTCCGGCGACGATTTGACGAATATGTAGCGTTTAGTTAAACGCGTCTCTTTTGTTGAATTGAGTTGCGTAAAACAAGATTTTCAAACGCGGCGTTCGACGGCGTTCCGAAGTCGAGCGGTCGCGTCTTATCGGAACGTCAAAAAGGAAGCGGCGAGAAGTCCGCGACGCGCGCAAATAGCGGCGAACGAGGGGAAAGTGCGGCGAGTGAAGAGGTTGCGTTGGGAGGCGGCGCTAGTCGGCGTCGTCGCGTTGGCGGCGACGTTGGCGGCGACGGAGCGAACGCCGTTGACTTGGGACGAAGGGGACGCGTTCGTTCGAGCGGAGCGCGTCGCCGCTTGGACGCGGGCGGTCGTCGTCGGGCCGCAAAAGTTAAAAGAGGCCCTTAAAACAAACGACGCTAAATCGGAAAGAAAAATCGATTCTAACGTTTCCGCTGAAAAAACGGACGGCGGCGAACATCGCGACGGAGCGTCGGAAAAGTCGACGCAAACCCCGTCGGTTAACGCCGACGGCGGCGAAAAAGAGGCGAGCGAACGTCGCGAACGACCGCGTTTCGGCGACGTCGAACGAGCGGCGCTCGAATATTTTTCGCGGTTCGACGGGCGGCGCGCGCTCTTTTCGGAAAAAGCGATCGAAGCCGGTTGGCCGCACGTCGTTTACCGGGAGGGACATCCGGCCGGTTACTCGCTCGCGATCGCGTCGGGCCGAGCGTTTTCTTTGCGGTTTTTGCCGTTTTTATCGGAAAAAGCGGCGTTTCGTTCTGGGCCGATTTTTCTTTTTGCGTTGGCGTTGGCGGCGGTTTTTTACCGCGTCGGGCGAAATTGGGGGCGTTTTGCGGCGGTTTTAGCGGTCGTAGGGATCGCGTCGATTCCGCGGGTTTTCGGACACGCGCAACTTGCCGGCGGCGATTCGCGGTTGATTTCGAGTTGGCTCTTGGCTTGGGCGTTTTTTGACGCGGCGCTCGCGTCGTAACGGGGCGCGATCTTTCTCGGCGGAGCGGTCGGCGTTTCATTTTGCGCAAAGTTTAGCGGTTTTGCGGTCGTCGCGCCGTTGACGGCGGGGGCGGTCGCGGCGCTTTGGAATCGTCGTCGAAGCGGATTGCGGGATTGGGAGGAAACGCGCGGG
Source organism: Thermoguttaceae bacterium (assembly GCA_017435375.1). Lineage (GTDB taxonomy): Bacteria > Planctomycetota > Planctomycetia > Pirellulales > Thermoguttaceae > RUG369. The sequence continues at coordinate 4,085 of JAFSFF010000305.1, read as the reverse complement.
ACGGTCGCCGGAGGAAAAGAGGAGAAGACGGAAAAGGTTTCCGAGCGGCGGCGCGACGACGTCGGGGCGGCGTTCGGACACTTGGCGCTGGCGGCGGCGGTCGCGGCGGCGGTCTTTTTCGCGGCGAATCCTCCCCTTTGGACGAGGCCGTTCGACGGATTCGAAACCTTTGTTTCGCTGAATTTGCGTCGCGACGGGTTCGAAATTCCGATCTATTTTCTTGGGAATTTTTACTCGCCGTCTCGCCCGCTTCCTTGGTGGAACGGATTTTTTTGGGCGGCGACGACCGTTCCGACGACGCTCTTGGCGTTCGCCGCGTTGGGAAGCGTCGCGACGACGTTTCGGAGGACTCGGGGAAATAGCGCGGTCGAGACGGTCGGTGAAAACGGCGAAAATGGCGAAAGCGGCGAAAATGCAACGACGGCGGCAAGTAGAAGCGAAAAGCGCGACGCGAATCAAGGCCGCGCAAGGGGCGACGGCGGGCGGTCGGCGGCGGGGCTTGCGTTAGCGTTTGCGGCGACTTTGCCGTTAGTTCGGGTTGTTCCGGGGATTCCGACGCACGACGGCGCGCGTCTTTTGATCGCGTCTTTTCCATTTATAGCGATTTTAGCGGCGTTCGGCGCGACCGTTTTCGTCGAATGGTGCGAACGAACGGCGGAAACGGCGTTTTGGGGGCGAGCGCTGCGGCGCAAGGCGGCGATTTTGGACGCGGTAATCGTTAAAATCGCTAAACTTGAACGCGCTCCCTCGATCGAAAACGAGAGCGAAACTCGCGAAAGGATTTGGGAGAAATGGGAGGAATGGAGGAAAAGGGAAGAGCCGAAGGAACGAAAACAGAACGCGAGAACGGCGCGGTTGTCGGCGCAAGTTGTCGTATTCGCGGCGTTTGCGGTCGGCGGCGTCGACCTGATTCGGTCGGCGCCGCAATATTTATCCTTTTATAACGCGACGCTCGGCGGCGTCGTCGGAGCGACTCGGCGCGGAATGGAGGCGACTTATTATTGGGACGCGTTCGACGCCGACGCGGTCGCTTGGCTGAACGTCGAGATTGCCGCGGCGCGCGCCGACGGGCGCCCGTCCGGCGTCCTTTTCGGCTCCTTTTCGTCGCAAACGCTCGATTATTATCGGCGTTGGGGAACGCTCGCGACGCCGGAAACGGAGACGATTTCGACGCCGAACGTTTTGCTTAACCGCGAGCGTTTCGGATTTTACGTCGTTCAACGTCGCCCGTCCGGCTGGACGACGCTCGAACTGGCGCTCTTTAAAACGGCGCGTCCGATTTATCGCCAAACGGTTCGCAATCCGATCGCGTTTCCGATAGACGGCGCTCGGCGCGAGATCGTTTTGCTCGAAATTTACGACTTTCGCGACGTCGAGCGTATTTTGACCGGAGGAGGCGGAGGGGAAGCCGCGCGTTCTCCACGGGAAAACGAAAACTCGGCGGCGCGTTGAAATGTTAAAGAAGATAAGATTGGTGTTAAAATAAGGGGAACGGCGAAAAGCGAGGGCGCGGCGACGAGTAAAACGACGTCAAAGTCTTAAACTCAATTTCGATAAAATAAAAAAAACGACGCGAATTGAATTTCGACGTCGTTTTTTTGGGTTTTTGTTCTTTGAGAGAGGGAAGACGCGTTTATTCGAAGCGTTTTCTTGACGAACGAACGTCGAAAACGCGTTTTACCAACCGCTTTCCAACAGGCCGACGATTTGCTCGGCGATTTTGTCGATCGCTTCTTGTTGCGCGGTCGCGTTCGATTGTCCCATTTCCGCGACGAGATAACCTTGACTCGTAACGTTCGCGCCGCCGTCCGCCGTCAAGAGGAGCGGAGCCGTTTCCGCTAAGACGGCGCCGCCGCGACGCGCCCGCAAAACCGCCACGACCGCTAAATCCGCGCTCTTTTGACGCGTGTCGTCGTAGCGGTTGAACGCCGAAACGCTCTGCGTTTCCGAAACGAGCCGCACCGATAACTCCGCGTCGGCTTCGCTCGGCCCGGCGAGCGAATACGGCGTTTGTTCGGTAATTTTTTTGCAAATCGCTTCGGTCAACCGTTCGCCGAACGCCGCGCGGTACGTGTCCGCTTCGACCATCGGAACGAAAATCGTTTTGATATTTTCGTCGTAAAGCCCGCGCGGCCCGACGTTGTAACCGGCGCAACCGCAAAACGTTAAGGAAACGGTCGACGCGGTCGCAAACGCGACGGCGGCGACGAGCGCAAACGCTCGACGTCGCGACGAACGGCGAGTGAAATCGGTAAAGCGCGCGGAAAAAAACGACGGCATAAATTTTTCGGGCGGGAAATCGAAGGTCAAGTTTCAAGTAAAAACGGCAAACGACGCGACGACGGCGGTCGAATTTGTCGAATATAGCGTTTATGAAAACGCCGTTTTTGAGCGTTTTTCTTAAACGCCGACGCAACGCGGGGCGTAAACGTCGAAAAACGTTCGGTTTAGTAACGTTTCGGCGCGTCCGGGTCGGCGGCGACGTTTTCGCGTTCCGGGGCGGTCGAGGAGGCGTCGTTCGGCTTGTCGACGTCGGAGTCGGCGCCGATTCGGTCGAGCGATTCTTCGCGGCGAGCGACGCGGGCGAGTTCCGCGGGGGGGGCCTCCTCGAAGTATTGGTTTTTCGACTTCGGAAGGAAGGGCGCGACCGGGCGAATCCAAGCGAATTGGTCGGCTTCGGCCGGTTTTTCCGCGATCGTCTCGTAAGAACGAGCGGCTTCCGTCGCGTAATAACTGTTTGGGAAATCGCGTACGAGGCGATTATAGTAGGTGCGCGCCGAGGCGAAATTGCCGCGCTTCTCGTAATATTGGCCGACGACGTAAAGCTGCTTCGCTTGCTCCTCTTTGATCTTTTCGAGTTCTTCGAGGACGACGTCCATATTCCCGCGACCGCTTTTTTGCGCCGTTTCGGCGAGAGCGCGCGCTTGTTCGAGCGGCGCCGTGTCGTAAAACGGGCCTTGGTAGGACTTGTGCAACGCGATCATCGCCAAGCGGCAAGCGTCCTCGGCGTATTTGCTGCCCGGGTAGAACTCGTAAAGTTGTTTGTAATATTGCGCGGCGGTCGCGAACGCTCCGTCGCCTTGGTTGACGCCGCGTCGCATATGGGCGTTCGCCAACGCGAAGAGGGCGGCCGGCGCGAGTCCGGAGTCGGAAGCGTCGTTGAGGAAAATCGTTTCGAACGCTTTTTGCGCTCCGGCGAAGGAGCTGAAACGCGGTTTGTCTTTTTCGGTCAAGTTGACGCTCGGGCCGGTCGCTTCCTCGGAACACTCCGTCCAGTAACAGCCGATATAATAAAGGCGTTTCATCGCCGTTTGCTTGTAAATCGAATTAGCGTAAGTCTTTACAAGAGCGCGGAAACAAACGAGCGCGCGATTGTAATCCTTGTAAAAGAACCAACATTCGCCGGCGAAAAAGAGACCGTCTTCTTCGATGAGCGTTCCGTATTCGCCGACGTTTTCTTTTTTCGAGAAGTCGCGACGCGGCTTGAGCGCCGGGCCCGGCCAACGTTCGGCGGCGCGTTCGTAAAGGACGGCGGCCTCTTTGAGGAGTTTCGGCTCTTTAGTTTTGGAGTATTCCTTTTGTTTTTCGCAAGCCTGACGCATATACTCGAGCGCGGCGCGTTCGTCCGGCCCCATTCCGAACCAACCGCGGATTCGGTCGACCGTCAGCGCGTATTTCGACCAATCGATCGGCGTCGGTTCCTCTTTTTCCCAATCGTAAAGTTCGCGCGAGTATTCCGAGTCGGTCATCATCCCGAGGTCGGCGGCGGTTACTTGACGAATGAAGGACGATTCGCGTTCTTGGCGAGCGAAGGGGCCGTTCGGCTCATTGAAGACGTCGCCGTCGTTGGAGATCGGCTGGAGGTACCGCGGCGTTTTGTCGAGCGTTTTTTGTCGCGCTTTTTGTTTTTTGACCCAATCGGCGTATTCTTGTTCGAGTCGGCGTTCCGTTTCCTCTTTGTCGGCGAGCGATTCGCGACGAGGCGCGTCGACTTTGTCGCTTTCGGGCGCGTCGGTCGGTTCGCCGAGCGCGGTTCCTTCGGTCAAAAAGGCGGGAAGTTCGCTACCGGTCGGCGGCGCGGAGGT
>JAFSFF010000304.1 GCA_017435375.1 Thermoguttaceae bacterium | reverse complement strand
GTCGAGAACGAGAACCCAGTCGAGCGTTTCGCCCGGCGTCGGCGGGAGGAAGCTCCGTTCGCCGGTATTTTCAAATTCGCCGATCAAACGCGCTTCGCCGGTGCGCGGGTCGAACCAATGCGCGCGAATTTTTTTCGCCTTAATCGCTTCCGTTTTGACGGTAAATTCGCGCCCGAGCGGAACATAGACGAACGCGTAAGTTCCCGCTTCGTCGCGAGTCGCCGCGAAACGACGCGTTCCGGCGCCCGGAATCGAGCTTTGAATCCGATCCGCGACGATCAGCGACATATCCGGAATCCGCGTCAGGAACGGGCGCGACTCGATCAACGCCTTGCCGTGTTTCATTTGCGCGGCGCCGGGCGCTTCGATTCCCTCGCGCCAACTCGTCAGCGGACGGTTAACCTCCCATTGCGCCGGGTCTTCCGGGTCGAACATTTGCCAAATCGAATGACAGCCGTACGTGTGTCCGAACGCGCCGTTGAACAAGTCCCAATAAAGCGGGCGGCGGACGTCGGCGGCGGTCGTATGCCCGAGATTGTCCGGGTTAAACGCGACCGGGTGGTCTTCGTAAACCGGCTCGCCGTCGAGAATCGGCTTGACCGGCGTTCGCTCGTACTCGCGACGCGTTCCGTCGTACGTTCCGTACTCGACGCCGTGTCCGTTTTGCCGCATATTAAAGTCGAGCCAATCGTCGTTGTGGAAGTAATCCGCCGAACTCCCGCCGCCGCGCGGGTGGAACGTGCGAAGATGCGCCCCGCCGTCGCCTTGTCGCAAACCGCGCGCCATCGCGACGACCGTCGCCCGCTCTTCGTCGTTATCGATATTTCGGTCGCCGCCGAGAATCCAAACGATTCCTTTGTCGCGGTAACGCTCGCCAAGCCAACGCCCGTAACGCTCGGCGTTTTCCGGGTTGAAGAAGCCGCCCTGGTCTTTCTTCCACCAACGTCCCCAAGTCGGCAAGAAACCGACGTAAATCCCGCGCTTGTTCGCTTCGTCGACGACGAAATCGACGTGATCCCAATAGTCGTTGTTCGGCCCCGGAACGGTCGCCGGTTCGACCGATTGCAAATCTTTAAACGGAAGGAACCCGTACGCGTTCGGCTCTTTCGGGCCCTCCAGCTCCGCGACCGCGACCGCTTGCACGACCGTAAAACCGCGCTCTTGACGGTTGTCGAGGTAACGAACGACTTCCTCGCGGTTCAAGCGGTGAAAAAGTTCCCAAGCGGTGTCGCCGAGCCAAAAGAACGGCGCGCCGTCTTCGGTCGTCAAAAAGCGCCCGTTTTCGCTAACTTTCAAACGCGGAAGCGGTTTCGCTCCTTTCGACTCCGCCCCTTGCGCCGCTCCGCTTAAAAGAACGGCGCCCCCGACGACCGCCGCCGTCGCGACGCTAAGAAACGCCCGAATCCCGTTGAAGTTCCAAGTTGTTTTTCTCATTCAAACGCTCCTTACTAAAACGTTTTTCAAAAAATAAAAAGAAACGCCGGAACGTCGGCGCCCCTCGAAAGTTTAAACCCCGAGAAACGCTCGACGTTTCGGCGTCGCCAAAATCGCTAACTAATCAAACGCCGGAACGACGGCGAGCGCCGTCCGCGCCGCGTCGATTAGAGGCTCGCGTCGGTTTCGCCGCCGGCGCGGGTGCCGATAGCGCCCCAAACGCCGTAAGGCGATTTCCCGCCGTAGTCTTGCGGACGCGATTTGTTCGGCGCGACGTCCGGCGCGGAAATCGATTGGTTCCCGGCGTCGACCGTTTCGCTAACGAAGCGCACCGAACCGTCGCACATCACCGCGTTGACGCCGCCCGAGTGATAGCTCGAAGCCGCCGCGATGCACCAGTCTTCCGCGTTGCCGTTCGCGCAAGACGGCGAGTTCGGCGGAAGAATCGTGAAGAACAACGTGTAGTTCCCGTTGCAGTCGCCCCAACGGTAACCGTTTTGCCAGTCGCCGCTCCCTTGCGCGCTCGTGCCGGAAACAAATTCGCCGTTCGAACCGCGAACCGCCGCGCAGTTGACCGGTTTGAAGCCGAGGGCCGGCCAGTCGCAGGAGTGCGAACCGAAGTTTCCGCCGAGAATCGCGATACCGCCCTTCACTTTGTTAACCGTAGAGCCCGTGCCGATGCAGACTTCGGACGCGAACATCGTGTTCGAAGTGCCGTCGGTGATCGCGGCGTAGTTCAGGTCGATTTTATTGTTGTCGGCGGCGATCCCTCGGCATTCGTCCCATTCCCAACCCATCGCGATGTCGCCGCAGTTGATGCGGTAACTCGTCGGTTGGATTTGACCGTCGGAGCGTTGCGCGCCGCCGTCGGACGGGCAATGGAACGCGTCGATTTTCTTAATCCAAATGTAATCGCGATTTGCGTCCCACGGAACGGCGTTGCGCCCTTTTTCCGCGTCGTCGATGAAATCGTTGTACATCGCGCTTTGTTCGATGAACGGAAGCATAACCGTCAGGTACGACCAACGTTCCCAACTGCCGTTGTTCGCCGCGTATTTTCTCAAAATGTGTTGCGCCGAACGAGCCGGAAGCATGTTGTTGACGTCGTGGAAGTTTTGCGCGGCCAAACCGAGTTGCTTCAGTTGGTTCGTGCATTGCATACGACGCGCCGCTTCGCGGGCCGCTTGGACGGCCGGAAGAAGCAAACCGATCAAAATACCGATGATCGCGATAACGACCAACAGCTCGACAAGGGTAAAACCTCGACGTTTAGACATAGCTCAACCTTTCAAAATTTACGATCGTAAAATAAAAAAATACGTCGACCGCGCCCGTTTTTCAAACCGGAAACTAAGGAAAAATCGCTTCGCAAGCGGACGCGGTCGACTTTAAGCGGCGAAACGCCCAAAAAATTCCGGACGCTTTTGCCTCTCGCCGCTTTTATTCTTCTTTTATTTTACCTATTTATTTCAATAATCTCAAGCGATTAACGGCTACAAAGAAAAAATTTTTCAAATTTTTTCACTTTTCAACGAAACATTTTCATAAAACCGGAAGTCCCTAACGCAACGGTCGGGCAATCTAGGCGTTTTACGCTAAATACGCAAAAAAAATCGCCGAAACGTCGCCGCTCCGCAAAGAGCGAACGAACGTTTCGGCGTTCGTCGGAAACGTCGCTTAACGCGAGCGCTTAAAACCTCAAATCATTCGTCTTTGAGGTCGAAGTCGAATTTATTTTTCGACGCGTCGTCGGTAACCGTAATCGTCAACGGCGTGGCGGCGGCGTTGGAGTAAATTTCCGGAACGAGGCTTTCGCCGGCCGGGCCGGTGCCGCTGAGGCCCTTGGCGCGGTTGCGTTCTTGGAGTTCGTCGTAGGTGATTTCGCCCGCTTCGTAGGCCGCTTGGTCGGGATCGACCACAATTTCGCGCTTCGAAATCGTAACTTTGTATTCGCCCGGAAGGAGACCTTCGCCGACGCTGCCGGAGGTCGCCGAGTACGCGCCTTGGGCGTCGGTGATCGCGCTGCCGCTCGCGCCGCCTTGAACTTGCGGAATGAAGACGACCGTCGCGCCTTCGACCGGTTCGCCGTTGTAGGTAACGACGCCCGTCGTTTTACGATGGCCCGTGTCTTTAGCGCAACCGGAAACCAAAACCGCGCTCGCCGCGATCGCGAGCAAAACCAACATTTTCATTTTCATCGTTAACATTCTCCCGCGAACGCCGCGCGACGTTTCGCCGTTACTGGTTGAAAATTTAAATTAATAAACGCGCCGACGCAAACAAACGTTCGCGGCGGCGCGATTTTTTCAGCGCGACGCGTCGTTAAACGCGCCGCGTTTCGTTGCGTTCATTAAAGAGCCGTGTCGGTTTCGCCGCCGGATTTGGAGCCGAGCGCGCCCCAAACGCCGTAAACCGATTTGCCCGCGTAGTCTTGCGGACGCGATTTGTTCGGGCAAACGTCGTGCGCGTTTTTCGATTGGTCGCCCGCGTCGATCGTTTCGCTAACGAAGCGAACCGAACCGTCGCACATAACCGCGTTCGCGCCGCCCGAGTGATAGCTCGACGCGGAAACGATGGCCCAGTTTTCGAGCCCGACGCCGCAGGACGGGGAGTTCGGCGGGAGCATCGTGAAGAAGAACGTGTAAACGCCCATGCAGTCCGCCCAACGCGTGCCGGAAAGTTGGTTGCTCGTCGTGCCGACGCTCGTGCCGGAAACGAATTCGCCGTTCGAACCGCGAACCGCCGCGCAGTTGACCGGACGGAAGTTGATGTTGCCGTGGTTGCTGATGAGCGCGATACCGCCCTTAATTTTGTTCGTCGTGCCGGTCGAACCAATGCAGGCTTCCGACGCGAAAATCGTGTTCGACGTGCCGTCGGTGATACCGGCGTAGTTCAGTTGGATTTTATTGCCGTCCGACGCGACGCCGCGGCATTCGTCCCATTCCCAAGACATCGCGATGTCGCCGCTGTTGATGCGGTAGCTCGTCGCTTTAAGTTCGCCTTCGGCGCGCTTGCCGTTCCCGTCCGACGGGCAAATGAACGCGTCGATTTGGTTCAACCAAACGCGACGTTGACCGGTGCCGTGCGGGTCGTCGGTCGTCCACGGAGACATATTGCCGTCTTCGAGGTCGCTAATGAATTGTTGGTACATCGCGTTTTGTTCGATGTACGGGAGCATCGTCGTCATGTACGAAAAACGTTCCCAGGAACCGTTGTTCGAACGATACTTTTTGAGGAGGTGTTGCGCCGAACGGTTCGGGAGGTGATTGTTAATGTCGTGGAAGTTTTGCGCGGCCAAACCGAGTTGCTTCAGTTGGTTCGTGCATTGCATACGACGCGCCGCTTCGCGAGCCGCTTGGACGGCCGGAAGAAGCAAACCAATCAAAATACCGATGATCGCGATAACGACCAACAATTCGACGAGGGTAAAACCACGACGTTTCGACATTGCTCAACCTTTCAGTTTGTTAAATGACGTCAAGTCGAACGCGCGGACGTCCCCTAAGAATCTAGCGCAATATTTCGTTTCGCGAACGCTTAACGTCCGCGACCGCTCGTTCGACTTTTCGCGACGTTCGCGGTTTCCCACGCTTTTGCCTCTCGTCGCGAATCTGTTCCCACCTATTTTACACATTTCTTCAAAACGTCAAACCCCTTCGGAGGTAAAAGAGGCTAATTTTCTTCAAAAAAAGATATTTTTTCGCGGAAATTTCCCTAAAAATCGCGCCGTTTAACGTTTCAAACCGCTCAACACAAAACCGCTATTCCACCTATTTTATTCAAACTACCGTCTATCGCCGCAACGACGTTGGAACCGCTTTAACGTCGCCAATAAAAAAAACGTCGCCGACTTACGTCGACGACGTTTCCGTTTTAGGCGCTTAACGCGACTTAAACATTAGAGAGTCGCGTCGGTTTCGCCGCCGAAAATAGTGCCCATCGCGCCCCAGACGCCGTAAACCGATTTGCCCGCGTAGTCTTGCGGACGGTCTTTGTTCGGGCAAACGTCTTGAGCGTTCGCCGATTGGTCGCCCGCGTCGACCGTTTCGCTAATGAAGCGAACCGAACCGTCGCAGAGAACCGCGTTCACGCCGCCCGAGTGATAGCTCGAAGCGGAAACGATCGCCCAGTCTTCCAAACCGCCGGCGGCGCAAGACGGGGAGTTCGGCGGGAGCATCGTGAAGAAGAACGTGTAAACGCCCATGCAGTCCGCCCAACGCGTGCCGGAAAGTTGGTTGGCCGTCGTCCCGACGCTCGTGCCGGAAACGAATTGACCGTCGGAACCGCGAACCGCCGCGCAGTTGACCGGGCGGAAGTTGATGTTGCCGTGGTTGCCGCCGATGAGCGCGATCCCGCCCTTGACTTTGTTCGTGTTGGAAGACGAGCCGATGCAGGCTTCCGACGCGAAAATCGTGTTCGACGTGCCGTCGGTGATACCGGCGTAATTCAAATTGAGTTTGTTGCCGTCGGAAGCGACGCCGCGGCATTCGTCCCATTCCCAAGACATCGCAATGTCGCCGCTGTTGATGCGGTAGCTCGTCGCTTTGAGGTCGCCTTCGGCGCGTTTGCCGGCGCCGTCCGACGGGCAAAGGAACGCGTTGATCGTGTTCAACCAAACGCGACGTTGACCGCTGCCGTGCGGGTCGTCCGTCGTCCACGGAGTCATGCTGCCTTTGTCGAGTTCGCTAATAAACTGTTGATACATCGCGTTTTGTTCGATGTACGGAAGGATGACCGGCATCCAAGAGAAACGTTCGAACGAGTTGCCGTCGCGGTTGTAGGTGCGGAGCAGATATTGGGCCGAGCGGTTCGGAAGATAGTCGTTAATGTCGTGGAAGTTTTGCGCGGCCAGCCCGAGTTGTTTCAGTTGGTTCGTGCATTGCATACGGCGCGCCGCTTCGCGGGCCGCTTGGACGGCCGGAAGAAGAAGACCGATCAAAATACCGATAATCGCAATGACGACCAACAGTTCGACGAGGGTAAAACCGCGTTTACCCCCCATTTTACCAAGTTTCACTTTCTGCCTCTTATTTTTGATAAGATTTGCTAGCAATAAACGCGACTTCGTCCTATGAAGCCGCGAGGAGTCCCAATTATACGTCGCGCTTATTTTCACGCGCAATTTTAAAAGAGGGCGCGCGGGAAACGTTTCCGCCTCCCGCGACCGTTTCGCGACGTTCTAATAACGCGTCTCGCCGACGCGCTTCAAAACGCCGCCGTTATTTATTAAAGGTTAACGTCGGTTTCGCCGCCGTAAATGGTGCCGAGAGCGCCCCAGACGCCGTACGGGGATTTCCCGCCGTAGTCTTGCGGACGAGCGGCGTTCGGCGCGACTTGGTCGATCGAAATCGATTGGTCGCCGGCGTCGACCGTTTCGCTAACGAAGCGAACCGAACCGTCGCACAACACCGTGTTGACGCCGCCCGAGTGATAGCTCGAAGCCGCCGCGATACACCAGTCTTCGCCGCCGCTGTTCGCGCAGGTCGGGGAGTTCGGCGGAAGGATCGTGAAGAACAGCGTGTAGTTGCCGTTGCAGTCGCCCCAACGGTAACCGTTTTGCCAGTTGCCGCTCGCTTGAACGCTCGTGCCGGAAACAAACGTGCCTTCCGAACCGCGAACCGCCGCGCAGTTGACCGGTTTGAAGCCGAGGGCCGGCCAATCGCAGGCCGCGGAACCGAAGTTCCCGCCGAGGAGCGCGATGCCGCCCTTAATTTTGTTCGTGCCGTTCGAAACGCCGATGCAAACTTCCGACGCGAAAACGGTGTTCGACGTGCCGTCGGTGATCCCGGAATAATCCAGCGTGGCGATTTCGTGGTCGGCCGCGACCCCGCGGTTTTCGTTCCATTCCCAACCCATCGCAATATCGCCGCAGTTGATGCGGTAGCTCGTCGGTTTCACGTCGGTGGAGCGTTTCGAGCCGCTGTCGGACGGGCAAAGGAACGCGGAAACGGTCTTTTCCCAAACGAAGTCGGCGTTCGCGTCCCAAGGAGTCGGGTTTCTACCGGCTTCCAAGTCGGAAATCAGGTCTTGGTACAACGCGCTTTGTTCGATGTACGGAAGAACCATCGCCAACCAAGAAATACGAATCCAAGCGTCCGGATTGTTGCCGGAATACTTTTTCAAAATTTCTTGACTCGAACGTCCCGGAAGGAATCCGTTCGTGTCGTGGAAGTTTTGCGCGGCCAAACCAAGTTGTTTCAGTTGGTTCGTGCATTGCATACGACGCGCCGCCTCGCGAGCCGCTTGGACGGCCGGAAGAAGCAAGCCGATCAAAATACCGATGATCGCAATAACAACCAACAGTTCGACGAGGGTAAAACCGCGTAGTTTACCCCCCCCCCCAGTTTAACATTTTTCATTTACTGCCTCGTTAAGTTTGATAAGATTTATCAATAAAATATAACGCGACCTTATTACGTCAAAGCCGCTAAAAGTCCTAATAAAATAAATAGGGGCGCGCCGCCTTGCGCGCTATTCTTCGACAAGTCTCGCCCGACGCGAACGCCGACGGAAAGTCCGACGACGCGTTCAGGGTGGTATCGCTCTCTTAAACACCGAAACCTTCCCGGCGGTTCCGTTAATTTTTCTAAAATTTCTCCTAAAAAAAAATCGCGCCGAGTCTTTTTCTCGACTCGGCGCGACAAATCGCGTTAACAACTAACGGTTAAACCGTTTTTAACGGCGCGTTCATTGCGCCTTCGCGGCTTTCGCCTCTTCTTCCGCTTTGACCAGTTCCGGCGAGCGGAGGTTCAGAATCGACGCGAACAGAGCCGCGGCGATCAACGACGAAATAACGAGCATCCCGAAAACGCGCGGCCAACCGGCTTCGGCGATTTTCGCGCGTTCGAGCCCGGCGGTTTTCTTCACTTCCTCGACCGTGTCGACGGAAGGTTGGGCGCCGGTCGCGGCGCTCAGCTTATCGATTAACGCGACGCGCGCTTTCCCAACTTTTTCCTTCAACGCTTCCTCTTTCGCCGGTTTCGCGTTTTGGAAACGGCGTTCGGCGTCGTACAGCCCTTCGGCGGCCTTCACGATACCGGCGAGATTTTCGTCGTTCGCTTCGATTTGAACGATCGCGGCGATCGCTTGGTCGCGTTCCGCTTTCACCGGCGCGGTCGCGGAGTCGACCAAAACGCCGACGCCGAGCCCGGTAACGAGCGTCGAAAGGTAGCCGAAAAGCCCGGTGAGACCGCTCGACGCGGCCGCCGCTTTCTTCGTCGCGACCGTCGAGGCGACGCAACCGATCAAGCATTGCGGGCCGTAAATAAAGAACCCGATCAAGCTCATCAAAAGCGCGTTCAAAACGAGGTTGCTCGAGTTAAACTTCCAGAAAAGGAACGCCGCGCCCGCGCAGCCGAGCATATAATAGAAACACGTCTTCGCGCCGCGCCCCCGGAAGAGCTTGTCCATCATGAAACCGCTCAAAAGAATGCCGAACGCGCCGAAAATTTCGTAACTCGCGGTCGTCCAACCGGCGGCTTTCAGGTCGACGCCCTTCGCTTGCGTCAGGAAGGTCGGCGCCCAGTCGAGAATCGAGAAACGCACGACGTAAACGAAGAAGTTCGCCCAGCAAAGAACCCAAATCGCCCAGTTCGAGAAGACGTGTTCGCAGAGGTTCGCCCAGCAACCGGCGTCTTTCTCCGGCTCCGCGTCGACGACCGGCGCCGCTTCGACCGCGGAACCGTCCGCTTTGCCGCGGGTTCGTTCGTAATACTTTTCGACCGGTTCGAAACCTTCTTTTTCCGGCGCGTCGCGAAGCGCCCAGAAGAGGAAAATCGCGCCGCTCAAGCTCAGCGCGGCCGGAACTAAGAAGCAGTAATGCCAACCGAACCCGACGACAAACGAGTTCAAAATAAAGACCAACCCGGCGCCGAGCGAGTGCGAAATGTTCCAGGTCGCGAACTTGACCCCGTGTTCGCGCGGCGCGAACCAGTGCGTCAAACTCTTAGCGCAGGGCGGGAACCCCATCCCTTGCACCCAACCGTTGATAATCCAAAACGTCCCGATGACCCAAGCGAGCTTCGTCGCGCCGATCGATTCCGGAGCGACGCCGCAGAAAACGTTCGTCGACGCGGCCAAAAAGAGCCCGATCGACATAAAATAACGCGGATTGACGCGGTCGCTCCAAATCCCGTTGACGAAGCGCGAAACGCCGTAAAGGACGCCGTGAATCGTCAAGAAAAGACCGAGCGTCGTCTTCGTAACGCCGACCTCTTCGAGACCCGGCATCGCCATCGTGATCGATTTGCGAACGAAGTAGAAGAAAATGTACCCGATCATCGTCCCGAACAGGATGCGCCAACGCCAATATTCGTATTGCGAATCGGGGCGCACCGGTTGCGGAGTCGCGGTGTTTGCGAGTTGCGGAGAAGACATAAATTCGCTTTCCTTATTTTAAAATTGCGACGAAAATTTTCTAAAAAACGGAACAAAACGACGCCGGCGCCCCCGCCCGCTCGACTTTTCGCCGTCGGGAGAGAGCGTCGCGTTTCGCCGTTTTACGCAAACCGCGTATTTTTACTTTTTCTTCGTTTTCGCTTCGACGAGCAAGTCGGCGAGGACGGAGATGTCGTCGAGAACGAGTTCCGGCGTCCACCCGGCTTCTTTGAGCGTTTCGAGCGTCGCTTCGCCGGTGAGAACGAGGACGCCCGGAATCTTGGCGCGACGGGCCATTTCGAGGTCGGTGTAAATACGGTCGCCGACCATCATGATTTCGTCGCGTTCGAGGCCGTATTTATCCATCACGCCGCCGATGGTCGCCGGGTCGGGTTTGCCCGGAACCGCTTCCGGTTTGCGTCCGGTAACGTTTTCGATCAACGCTTGAACGGCGCCGCAGTCGACGAGAATCGTTTCTTGGTCGGTCGGGCAGACCGTGTCCGGGTGCGTCGCGATGTACGGCTTTCCTTTGCCGATCCAGTACGTCGCTTTGCAGAGGCGGTCGTAGGTGAGCGTCGTGTCGAACGCGACGACGACCAAATCCGGCACGTCTTTTTCGTTGTATTCGTCGATCAGCGTATAGCCTTGTTCGGCGAATTCTTCGCGGAGCGACGCCGTCCCGAGGACGTAAACTTTCTTGACGTTCGGGTAATTTTTGCGGAGGAAGAAGTACGTCGCCGTCGCGGAGGTCGAAACGTTGTCCGGCGTCGCTTTAAGATTCAAGCTCAAAATCTTTTTGAGGTAGTCCTTCGCGCTTTTCGACGAGTTGTTCGTCAGGTAGGTGTACCCGATACCGAGCTTTTCGAGCGTTTCAAAGACGCCGGGCGTGAACTCGAAGAGCGTGCCGCCCTTGTAAATCGTGCCGTCCATATCGAAGGCGACGTGCTTAATTTTCGTCAAATCGACGGTCGGGTTGATATAGTGAACCGGGTAATGATCGTTTTTCGCGTCGAGCATTCGGGAAGCTCCTTTCAAAAAAACTCGCTTTCACCGCTTCCGACGAGAAACGAGAAAACAGCCGACGAAGGCGACGCGGTCGGCGCTAAAAATTTCGGCGAACCGCGACGGAGAGAAAAACTTATTATACATCGTCGGAACGGAAATTTCACCCCCCCGAACGCCGAAAAAACCGGCGTTTTTTAGAAAAATCTAAAAAAAGACGACGCGCCAACCTTTTCATTTTACCCATTTACCCCAACCCGCTTCTTTTATCGCCCGTTCGAGTTATCTCCGCCTCACTTCGCCGTTAATCGCGCCGCTTCCCC
>JAFSFF010000303.1 GCA_017435375.1 Thermoguttaceae bacterium | reverse complement strand
TCGTCGACGTCGCGGTCGACGACGCGATCGCGCAATTCTACTTGACGGCGGACGCCTCCAAGGAAATCGCGGTTATCTTCGGCGAGCTGTACCGCAAAAACGGCGCTTGGCGATTCCGCGCGCTCGGCGAAGGCTTCAACAGCAACGACCCCAACTGCCGGCACGAACTGCAAGCGCTCGCGCGCCACTACGGAGCGCTTTAGTCGACGCCTCGACGCGATCAACGTTATTATCGCCGCGTTTTGGCGGCGTTCATCACACGTTAAGGAGAATACTTATGGCGGTTTCGCTTACCAAAGGTCAAAACGCGCCCCTCGCCGCAGGCCTTACGAACATCCTTGTCGGCTTGGGTTGGGATCCCCGAAGCGACGCGGGCGACGCCTTCGATTTGGACGCTTCCTGCTTCCTCCTCGGAGCCAACGGCAAAGTTCGCTCGTCGCGCGACCTTGTTTTCTACAAACAGCAACAACCTTGGGGCGACGCGATCGTTTACGGCGGCGACAATAAAACCGGCGTCGGCGACGGCGACGACGAAACCTTCGTTATCGATCTCGCCCAAATCGCGGACGACGTCGAAAAGCTCGTCTTCACGGTTACCATTTACAAAGCGACGGAACGTCGCCAAAACTTTGGGATGGTCGACTCCGCGTTCATCCGCGTCGTCGACAAAGCGTTGGACAACGAACTCGCCCGTTTCGACCTCACCCACGACGCGCGCTCCGAAAAAGCCCTCGTTTTCGGCGAACTTTATCGCCGCGACGGCGCTTGGCGGTTCCGCGCGCTCGGCGACGGTTTCGACGGCGAACTCCAAGATCTCGCGCGCCATTTTGGGATTTAACCTAAGTTTGCCGATCGACGAGCGGTTTGCGCGCCGCTCGCGCTTGGCGCCGACGCAATACTAAAACCTGAAAGTTTTCCAATGCCCAGAAGACTCCCCGTTTACATTTTAGTCGACGTGTCCGGCTCGATGCACGGTCGCCCGATTCAAGCGGTTCAACTTGCTCTCGAAACCTTTCGCGACTCTCTTATCGACGACCCCCGCGCCTCGCTCTCCGTCGACGTTAGCGTTATCGCGTTCGGTTGGGACGCGCAAGTCCTTACGCCGTTGACGCCTTTGTGGGATTTCGAAGTTCCGCCGCTCCATGCGCCCGAAACGGCGCCCACCAATCTTGGCGAAGGCTTGGAACTTCTTTGCGAACGATACGACCGCGAAGTCGTCGTTGGTTCCGACTGGCCCCCGATCGTCTGCCTGATAACGGACGGCCTCCCCACGGACCCGGCCCTTTTTAAAGCGATTTTGGAAAAATTTAACCAATACCGATGGCATAAAGTCGTCGCCTGCGTGATCGGCGCCGATCTCGACGTTAACGACTTGACCCAACTCACGCCCAATGTGGTTCGGTTCGACCACGCCGACGCGTTCGCCTCTCAGTCGTTAGAGAGCCTTTTATTTCCTTTATAGCTAGGCTCCTTACGATAGCGAGGCCTTTCATATTCCGTTATGTTGCCCGGCGCGCGGTTTGCGCGCCGCTCCCTGCTCCCGCTCAACAAACACCAAACCTTAAAAACATATAGAAAGTTTTCCAATGTCCAGAAGACTCCCGGTTTACTTGCTCATCGACAATTCCGGCTCAATGCGCACCGACGAGAAAATTGAAGCGGTCAACGAAGGCCTGCAAATGTTCGTCGACAGTCTCGCGATGGATCCGCACCTACTGCAAACGGCGTACGTCAGCGTTATCTCGTTCAACACCGAAGCGCGCCAAGAGATTCCGTTGACCGACGTGTACGACTTCGCCACGCCGGAGTTGCGCGCCGGCGGAAAAACGGCCCTCGGCGGAGCGCTGCGCCTCGTTAAAGAATGCGCCGAACGCGAAGTCCGCAAAGGCACGCCCGACCAAAAAGGCGACTGGCGCCCGATCGTCTTCCTGATGACGGACGGCGCCCCCACGGACGACTTCGAAGCGGGCTTGGCCGAATTCAAACAATACAAATGGGGTAAAGTCATCGCTTGCGCGGTCGGCTCCGACGCCGACCCTCGCGTCTTGACGAAAATCACGCCCACGGTGGTTCAGCTCGCTTTCGCCGACTCCTCCACCCTTCACAGCTTCTTTAGCTGGGCTTCGTCGAGCCTCGGCCCGATGAGCGACACGCTCTCAAGCGGAGGCGATTTGGATACTTACGACCTGGAAGACGACGTTCCCCCGCCGCCGGGCCTCGATTTCTTCTACCGTTAAGCGTTCGCGTTTAACGGCGGTTGCGAACGCGTTAGGCTCGATCGCGTTTCGCCGCTTCGCCGCCGCCCGACGCAAACGCGTCGCGTCTCCGGCTCGTCCCCCGCAAACGCGCCGCGACGCGACGCGTCCGTTCGCGACAATTTTACGTTGTCGCGCCGTTCGTTTCCTTCCCCCTTATTCCAGAAAGCGCAAACGTTATGTCCCGCCGCCTTCCCATTTACGTTTTAGTCGACGTGTCCGGCTCGATGCACGGTCAATCGATCCAAGCGGTGCGAATCGGTCTCGAAACCCTTCGCGACTCCCTCATCGACGACCCCCACGCCTCGCTCTCGGCCGCCATCAGCGTTATCGCGTACGGTCGCGACGCGCAAGTCCTCACGCCGCTGACTTCTTTGTACGACTTCGAGGTTCCGCCGCTCCACGCGCCCGAAACGGCGCCCACCAATCTCGGCGAAGGCTTGGAACTTCTTTGCGAACAATACGACAAAGAAGTCGTCGTTGGCTCGCAAAACCAAAAAGGCGACTGGCTCCCCATTCTCGTCATCATGACCGACGGCGAACCGACCGACGTCGA
>JAFSFF010000302.1 GCA_017435375.1 Thermoguttaceae bacterium | reverse complement strand
AACCCCGACGCTTCTCAATCGACGCGAGCGGTTAATTCCGCCAACTCGCCGCGTTTTTTTGCCGTCGACGCGCCGCCGTCGCTCGTTCGCCTCCACCTTTCCGGCGTCGCGCTCGGACTTTTTTCGGCGGCGACCGTTTACCTGCGCCCGAGCTGGCTTTACGCCCTCCCGTTCGCGACGTTTTTCGCGTTTGCGTTCCGCTTTTTCGTTTTTTTCGCCGAAAGACGCGCGCAACGCCGAAGCGTCCGACGCCCCGCGACCGTCGAACTCGACGCGAAGCGCCGCGTTTTCCCCGCTTTCCTTATCGTCGCCGCGACCGCCGTCGTCGTTTTCAACGCCGCGCTCGCCCCTTGGACGCTCCGCAATTACCGCCTGACCGGACGGTCGATCGCGACGTCGCTCCAAATGGGCGCGAGTCTTTACGACGGTTGGCGCCCCGACGCCGACGGTTCGAGCGATATGCGCTTCGTCGACGAGTTCCGCCGCCTCGAACTCGAATCGCCGTCCGGCCCGTCAAGCGAACACTTCGAAGTCCGTCTCGACGAACGACTTAAAAACGCGGCGCTCGATTGGGCGCGTTCGAATCCGGGCGCCGTCGTTCGACTCGCCGCCGTCAAACTCGCCCGTCTTTGGAGTCCGATTCCGCGCGAACCGGCCTTTTCGACCCCGGCGCTCAAAGCGCTCCTCGCGGCGAGTTTTACGCCCCTCCTAATCGGCGGACTTTGCGGATTTTGCCGGTCGTTTCGCCGTCGCGGCGCCGCTTGGACTCTTCTCCTCCCGGCGTTTTACGTTTCGGCGCTCCATTCGATTTTTGTTTCGTCGATACGTTACCGCGTCCCGATTCTTTACGGTTTTATCCTTTTGACGGCGTTTTTCGCCGTTTCGACGTTCGCCGAACGCCGACGCTCGAATTAACGCTCGTTTCGTCCTTTGGGGAAGCGTCCGATTCGTTCGCGTTCGACGATTGTATCGATTGTAGGAACGACGCGTTTCAAGCGGAGGAAAAATCGGGGAAAAATCGTTTCGTCGGCAAGTTGGCGCTGGAAAAATCGCCGCCTCGTCGTTATAATAAAGGAACGTCGCCTTTCGGTCGGTTGGGTCGACTCGATTTTTCGTCCCTCGCCGTTCCGGAAAACGACGCGGCGCGACGCTCCGTCGAACCTTCGAGCGCGCGGCGTCGAAACGGAACATTAAAAAAGATTCGAGATTAGAATCGCAGCCTCCAACGTTCGGAGAAATACAATGCCGCGTTTATCGTCGTTACGTCCTCTTCGCTCGCTCGCGACATCGGGCGTCCTGTCCGCTTGCCTTCTCGGCGCCGGCGTCGCTTCGTTCGCGCAACCCCCGTCGTCTTATCCGACGACGACCCCGCCCGGTTACGGTTCGTCCGATCCTTACGGCGCGAACGGGCAAGACCCGAACGCCCTTCAAAACGTCCCGAGCGGAATCAAACGCTCCGACGTTTCGAGCGTCGTTCCGCTCCAAGCGCTCCTTTACTCGGACGTCGACGAAGTTTATCGCGTCAATTTGGCGAAAATCGACTACGTCGGTTTGAACGATTTCTTCGGCGAAATCGTCGACAAGGGCGTCGGGTCGATTCGGTCGGACGACTCTTACCGCGTCAAACTCCGCGACTATCAAAAGAGCGAGTTGAAATCGTCGTTCCGCGCGATGTTGACCGCGCTTCAAAATTTCGCGACGAAAGATTTCTTCGCGAATAAAATCGACGAAGTTTACGTCGTCAAATACGCGACGGGCGGCAAAGACGCGACGACGATCTGGGCGGTTCCGACCGACGGTTTGAGCGACGCCGACCAAAAACTCGCGCTCGAAAAGCTCGAAAAGCTGTTGAAACCGATTACGCTTTTCAACCGATACGGTTTCGTCGTCGCGGTCGTCGACCATCAAAACGCCGTCAAACCGAATTTGCAGGCGATTCAAGCGAATTTCCTCGCTCAAGCGCAAACGCAACTCGCTCAAAACGGCGCTTCGAGCGCGACGGGTTACGCCGGTTCCGCTCCTTACGGTTCGAACGGTTCGCAAACGATCGCGGGCGTTCCGAACGACCTCAACCTGCCGGACGGTCTTTACCGCGAGTACGCCGCCGCCGTCGAGGAAGCGGAAACGAACGCGAAAACCGAATCGCGCAAAAAGGTCTTGCCGTTCGTTCGTCGTCGTTTTGAAAAACCGGCCGACGCGGGTTCTCCTTTCTTCGACGCGCTGAAGCAAACGGACGGAACCGCGATCGCCGTCGTCGTCGACGCCGACGGACTCCAAGCGAAAATCGCCGACAAGGCGAAAAAAGCGACGCAAACCGACGTCGCGTCCGTTCTCGCCGGCTCTTTCGCCGGTTCGAAAACCGACGCCGCGCAAGATAAAACGTCCGCGGTCGACCTGGAATCGCTCGCGTCGCAACCTTACGCCGAGGATTTCAAGACGGCGACGTTCGCCGCGTCGCTCGTCGGGTCGCCGAAACTCGCCTTGATTCTCGCGTTCGACTCTCCGGAAACCGCGAAAAAACAGGCCGACGCCGCGAACGCCGCGTTGACGCTCGCGAAACCGCTCGCCGCGCAACAAGTCGTCGCCGCGACGAAAGGAAACGCCGAAGCCGACCTGTCGCCCGTCGTCGACGCCGTTTTCGAAGGAATTAAGCCGCAAACCGCCGGGTCGAAAGTCGCGTTCGTTCTCGATCTCGACGTCTTGAAGCAAAACGCGACCGCGCTCGTTCCGCTCTTCGGCGGCGTCGAAACTAAGTCGGCGCAAGAGATGGAATCGGACGGTATCGATTGGGATCTTGAAGGCGAAGACGGCGAAGCGACCGAAGAAGCCCCCGCCGAAGAAACGTCTAAAGCGACCGAAGAAGAAGCTCCCGCCGACGAAGACGATCCGTTCGCCGAAGAAGCCGACGAAGCGACCGAAGAAGAAGCCCCCGCCGACGAAGACGACCCGTTCGCCGAAGACGAAGAAGACCCGTTCGCTTGAATCGCGACGCGTTAATTTCATTTGATTTCCCGCCGACCGTTTTTCTCGGTCGGCTTTTTTTTGCCTCGTCGAACTCGCTTTTCTCCGTTCGGCGCTTTCGTCGCGGGTTGCCCGTCGTCCGCGTCTCTCGCAAACTTTGTCGAATCTTAAATCTTAGAACGCCTCCCAACGGCCCCGTTCGCCGTTCTCTCTTCTTTTTTCGAGTTCGGCCTTCCTCGAACTTGCAACCGTTAAGCGCGCTCGCTCCTTGCGCTTTTCTCTTCTTTTCCCAGCTCGCGCTTTCTCGAACGTCGGCGAACGTCGAACTTAGAATCGGAACCCGACGCGTCCCTCGCCGTCTCGCCGTTTTTCTTCCGTCCGCCGCCCTTTTTTCCTCGCTTGTTTGCCGGGCCCGTTTCCCTTTTATTCCCCGATCGAGCAAGAAAAAACGAACGCTCCTCGCGTCGGCAAGGAGCGTTCGTCGAAGGCGCGTCGCCGTCCGCGACTCGCGGCGTTAAGCCAAGTCGCGGTCTTCAAAGAGAAGAAGCGAAAGCAACATCGCGACGCCGGCGAACAGGAACGAATAGACGCCCGCGGTCGCGACGTAATCCCACGGAACCGCTTGATCCATCGCGATCGCCGTCTCCATATTGAAGTGTTCCAAAATCGGCGTTACCGCGCAAATTAAGTTCGCGAAAAAGCCGACGATCGGCATCGCTTCGCCGACGTTCGAGACGACCAACGTCGGAACGACGTGTCCGAGCGCGTAAATCGTCAAGCAGATCGTCAAGTTCGGCAACAGCGGCAAACGGGTCGAAATCGCGATCGAAATCGCCGTCAACACGACCGTTTCGAAGTACGCCAAGCAGAGCCCCGGCGCCATCTTCGCGACGTATTGATAACACTCGAGCGCCGTCGGAATTTCTTTCGCCGATTCCCGCGCGTCGTAAGCCAGTTTATACGCGACGGTGTTCATAAAGAAGAAACCGAGAATCAAAAAGAGCGCGGTAACGGCGATCATCACGCCCAAATATTTGCCGAACACGAACTTTTGGCGTCCGACCGGTTTCGCCAAAATCATCAGCGCCGTTTTCCCTTCGATTTCGTCCGCGATCGACGAACTCGCCGTCCAGATCGCGAGGAAAACGCAAACCAACTTCACCAGCGTCAACCCTTGCGACACGACGATTTTTACGTCTTCGCCGAGAGTATGATACGGCAAGAAGGGGAAAATAAAGAGTCCGAAGAGCCCGAAAAGGGTCAAAATTAGGAACAACGGTTGCAGCGCCGTTTCCTTCGCGGTTACCCAAGCGATCGCGCCGCAACGGGGAGCCAACCAACGAATCAGGGCGACGGCGACAATGAAAATCGCGACGGCGACAAACGCGGCCTTGTCGATCGGCCAAGTCGCTTT
>JAFSFF010000301.1 GCA_017435375.1 Thermoguttaceae bacterium | reverse complement strand
TTAACTATTATACGCGTTTTACCGGTCGCGCCGCTTACTCTTAATACACGTTATCGACCGAAAGGGCCCGCAACGTCGCCCAAGAGGCTCTTTTTTCCTTCGTCTCGCTCAACTCGCGTCGTTTTTTTTCGCGAAAGTCCGCAAAGCCGCCCTTTTTTCTCCGATTCGCGCAAACGCCGCGAAACGCCGACGCTCCGCAAAACGCCGAGTCGCCGCGACCGTTAAAAACGCAAAAAAACCGAGCGAACTCGGCTTGCGTCGAATTTGCTCGGTTTTTGGTTCGTCGAAACCGCGAAACGCCGAATCGGAGCGACTCGACGTTTCGCAATTTTCAGACTCGATCCCGACGACTATTTTTTACCGCCTTGCGCCGGTTTCGGGTTGCGTTCGCGAATGATTTCCTCTTGAACGTTCGCCGGAACGCGTTTATATTTGAGGAATTCCATCGAGAAAACGCCTTGACCTTGCGTCATACCGCGGAGCGTCGAGGAGTAACCGAACGTTTCGGCCAACGGAACTTCGCCGACGATGCGGCAGTTCGAACCGGTCGTTTCGGTCGACGAGACGACGCCGCGACGGCTCGAGAGGTCGCCGACGACGCTCCCTTGGAAGTTTTCCGGGCATTCGACGTCGATCTTCATGATCGGCTCGAGGAGCGCCGGTTTCGTTTTCGGGAAGTTTTCGCGCAACGACGTTTGGGCGCAGATGCGGAACGCCAAGTCGCTCGAGTCGACCGCGTGGAACGAACCGTCGTTGACGACGATCTTCAGGTCGACGACCGGGTAACCGGCGATCGGGCCTTTTTCCAGCGAGCTTTCATAACCCTTTTTAATCGCCGGGATATAGTTCGACGGAATAACGCCGCCGGTGATTTCGTCTTGGAAGATAAAGGATTCTTCCGCGTTCGCTTCTTCTTCCGGAATCGGCGACATAATACCGCAAATGTGCGCGAATTGACCGGAACCGCCGGATTGCTTCTTGTGCTTCGTATCGAATTCGATCGCTTGCGTCGGCGCTTCGCGGTAGTTGACTTTCGGCGCGGACGTTTCGACTTCGACCTTGTATTCGCGGCGAATGCGTTCGATGTAAACGTCGAGGTGGAGTTCGCCCATCCCGGCGATGAGGGTTTCGCCGCTTTCCGGGTCGGTTTTGACCGTCAAGGTCGGGTCTTCCTTGCGGAAGCGATAGAGGGCCTTGCCGAGTTTGTCCGTGTCGCGGGTTTCGCAAGCCTTGATCGCGACTTGGATAACCGGTTCCGGAATGAAGATCGATTCGAGCGTGCAGTAGTTCGCGGTTTCGCAGTACGTTTCGCCGGACGAACCTTCGATACCGATGACCGCGACGATGTCGCCGGCGCCGGCCGATTCGAGTTCGACCCGTTGTTCGGCGTGCATACGGAAGATGCGGCTGACGCGTTCTTTATGGCCGGTGCGTTGGTTGACGTAGGTTTCGCCCTTCTTGAGCGTCCCTTCGTAAATGCGCATGAAGGTGAGCGTCCCGTACGGGTCTTCGACCGTTTTGAACGCCATCGCGATCAGCGGACGGTCGTTCGCCGGTTGGAGAACGAATTTTTCTTCTTCGCCGGTTTCCTTGTTGACGCGGAAAGCGGAGCCTTCGCGGTCGAGCGGAGACGGGAGGTAACGGGAAATCGCGTCGAGCAAAAGTTGAACGCCCTTGTTGCGGTACGCGGTGCCCATAAAGACCGGCGTGAGTTGGCGCGCTTGCGTCGCGTTTTTGACGACTTCGTAAATCAGCTCGAGCGGAACTTCGCGTTCTTCGAGGAGCGCTTCCATCATCTCGTCGCTGTACATCGAGAGCGTTTCGAGCATATTTTGACGCGCTTCTTGATATTCGTCGACGAGATCGGCCGGAATATCTTCTTCGCGAACTTTTTCGCCTTGCGGGCCGTCGAAGTAGTAGGCGCGACCGGTGATCAGGTCGACGACGCCTTCGAAGTTTTGCTCGGCGCCGATCGGGATTTGCATCATGACCGCTTCGCAGTCGAGTTTTTCGTGCAGTTGTTGAACGACGCGACGCGGGTTCGCTCCGACGCGGTCCATTTTGTTGATGAACGCCAAGCGCGGAACGCCGTAACGCTTCATTTGGCGGTCGATCGTGAGCGATTGCGCTTGAACGCCGCCGACCGAGCAGAGAACCAAAACGGCGCCGTCCAAAACGCGGAGGCAACGTTCGACTTCGACCGTGAAGTCGACGTGGCCGGGCGTGTCGATCAAGTTGATCGTCGTGTCGCCCCATTCGACGCGGGTCGCGGCGCTGGCGATCGTAATCCCGCGTTCTTGTTCGAGATCCATACTGTCCATCGTCGCGCCGCCGTCGTGAACTTCGCCGATTTTGTGCGTGCGACCGGTGTAAAAGAGAATGCGCTCGCTAAGAGTCGTCTTTCCGGAGTCGATGTGAGCGGAAATACCAATGTTGCGCCAATTTTTTAATTCAGACATTGTTGCAGCGTCCTGTCGCGTCGACGTATAATGCTTAACGCGGGTTCAAATTGATTTCAGTAACCGACGAAACGCGGCGTTCGCGCCGCGCGGAGCGTTTCAAGTCGCGTCGACGCTTCAAAATCGACGACTTGACGCTAAGGAACCGGCGCCGCCTTTCGACGACGCGCGTTCAAAACATTGATTCCGAAACGTTAATCGATTCTCAACGAGGCGCGGGCGTCCGACCCGCGTCGACGCGCTTTCGAGGGGTCCAATCTCAAAAATCGCGAAACCGTTTTTCGCCGACCGCCGCGAAGGACGAATCGGCAAGTCGAACGGGACAAATCGACCGTTTTGGAGCCGTTATTATACCCGATTTTTCCGGGTCGGCAAGAGCGCGCGCCGTTTTTTTCGTCCAAAAGGGCGCGTTTTTTCAAGAAAACGCCTGTTTTTTTCAGAAAAATCGCGACTCGCGCCCGTTTTTGCGCGCACAATCTCGCCGCTTTTTCCGCGTCTGTGCGTAAATTTTCCGTTAAAAATTAAAGTTTTCGAACGACCGCCGCCCAAAATCGCTCTGGACGCCGCGCTCGGCAATCGCTACAATCGGCAAAACCGCGTTTGCCGACCGTCGGCGCCGCGGTCTCCCAACCCAAAATCAACGCCGTTTCCCCGCAACGCGAAAAACGACGCGAAAGAAATGAAGACGCTTATGAACGCCGCGAAAAAACGCCTCGTTTGGCTCGGACACAACGCTTTTCTCTTCGAATTTAACGGCGCGCGATTCCTCGTCGACCCGTTTTTGCCGTCCGGTCTTTCGCCGTTAAAACCGGAGGAGATCGCCGCCGACTACGTTCTCGTCTCGCACGGACACGCCGACCACTGCGCCGACGCCGCGACGGTCGCTCGGAAAAACGACGCGCCGATCGTCGCCGTCGCCGAAGTCGCCGACTATTTCTCCGAACAAAAGCTCCGCGTCGAACCGACGAACGTCGGCGGCGCGATTTACGTCCCGATTTCGCCCGACCCGAGCGTTCCGAAAGCGCAAATTTTGACCGTCGCCGCGCCGCACTCGTCGACTTGCCCGAACGGCGCGCCCGGCGGAACGTCGCTCGGCTTCGTCCTTTCCTTTTCGCAAAACGGCAAGCCGCTCGACCCGAACGCCGTCGACGCGTTGAAACCGCTCCGCGAAACGCTCGCCGACGCCGACGCGTTTTCGATTTACTTCGCTTGCGACGCCGGTTATTTCGGCGACATGAGCTGGATCGGCTCGCTCGGAATCGACGTCGCCGTCCTTCCTATCGGCGACCGTTATACAATGGGGCCCGCCGCGTC
Organism: Thermoguttaceae bacterium; assembly: GCA_017435375.1. Lineage (GTDB taxonomy): Bacteria > Planctomycetota > Planctomycetia > Pirellulales > Thermoguttaceae > RUG369. Next base: position 2,713 of record JAFSFF010000301.1, on the reverse strand, counting down.
GCTCGACGCCGTTCGCGCGCTCAAACCGAAATACGTCGTTCCGTCGCATTACAATACTTGGCCGCCGATCGCGCAAAACGTCGAACGCTGGAGCGCCGCCGTCGTCAATGGGGCCGCTCCCGCGCAACCGCTCGTCGCGAAAATCGGCGCGGCGCTCGAGTCCGACGAAAACGGCTCTTGGCGCTAAACCGTCCGCCGCGACGCGTTCGAAAGCCGCCGAAATCGCCCCGTTTGAAAACAAACAAAATCGCCACGTTTTTCAAACAAATCAAACGAAGAATAACGTCGCGTTAACAACAAAATCAAAAAGCGAAGTCGCCGCGCTCGTCGTCTTCCTTTGAAGCCGCTTCCGCAACCGATTAAACCGTTTCCGCAACCGAACCCGAACCCGCGAATAAAATGATACGCGCTCAAAACTTAACGAAAATTTACGGACGCTTCATCGCGACCGAAAACGTCTCGTTCCAAATCGCGAAAGGCGAAATCGCCTGCTTCCTCGGCCCGAACGGCGCCGGCAAAAGCACGACGATGAAGATGCTGACCGGCTTCCTCGCGCCGACGTCGGGCGTCGCGACGATCGCCGGGTTCGATATGGCGGTCGACCGCGTCGAAGGGGCGCGCCGACTCGGCTACCTCCCGGAAAACGGCCCCCTTTACCCGGACATGACGCCGGAGTCGCTCCTGCGTTTCTTCGCCGAAGCGCGCGGCGTTCCGAAAAACGAACGGAAAGACCGAATCGATAAAGTCGTCGATCTTTGCAACTTAGCGTCGGTCTTCCGCCATCCTATCGGTCGTCTTTCGCGCGGTTACCGCCAACGCGTCGGGATGGCGCAGGCGCTCCTGCACGAACCGGACGCCCTTATTCTCGACGAGCCGACCGCCGGGCTCGACCCGAACCAAATTCAAGCGGTGCGCGACGCGATCAAGAAAATCGGCGCGACGAAAACGATTCTCCTCTCGACGCACATCTTGCAGGAGGTGCGCGCCGTCGCGTCGCGCGTCGTTTTCGTCTCCGACGGCCGCGTCGTTTTCGACGGCCCGACCGCCGAATTCGGCTCGACCGTCGACGATTTCGACCGCCGTTTCCGCGAGTTGACGAGCAAACCGCAAAAACGCTATCTCGATTAACGTCAACGGTTAGCGTTCCCGTTTCGCGCCGCCGTCGTTTCCGTTTTTCCTTCGCTTTCCTTTTTTCCGTTCCCCTTTCCCCGCGCCTCAAACCGTTCCCAGTCGACCGATGTTCGCCGTATTCAAACGCAACTTTTTCGCTTACTTCCTGAACCCGACCGGATACGTTTTCATCTGCGTTTTCGTTCTGTTGAACTCCATCGCCGCGTTCCTTCCGGACGAGTTCGTCAACTCGAACCTCGCGAACTTAGCGCAGTTGAACCTTTGGTTCCCGTTGATCGCGCTCGTTTTCGTTCCGGCGGTCGCGATGAGCGTTTGGGCCGACGAGCGCCGCTTCGGCACGGACGAACTCTTGACGACGTTGCCCCTAACGCCGCGCCAAATCGTTATCGGCAAATACCTTGCGGCGGGCGCGGTTTACACCGTTTCGCTCCTTTTTTCGCTCGTTTCGAATTATTGCATTCTCGAATTTTTGGGCGAACCCGACCGCGGGCTCTTCCTTTCGACCTACTTCGGGTACTGGCTCGTCGGGCTCGGAATGACGGCGATCGCGACGGTCGTTTCCTACCTAACTCCGCAGTTGACGGTCGCTTACATCCTCGGCGCGCTGTTCAACGTTCCGCTCCTCGCGCTCCAATGGGCGGACGCGCTCCCGTTTTCGAACGCGACCGCGTCGGCGCTCCGCTCGTTCGGGCTCGCGGCGTTTTTCGAACCGTTCGGACGCGGCGTCGCGACGCTTTCCGGCGTCCTTTACTTCCTCGCGATTCCGACGCTCGCCGTTTGCGTTTGCGTTATCCTCTTGAAACGCCGGACTTGGCCCGCGCGCTCGGAACGTCGGCTCGCCCTCCGCGCCGTTTGGCGACTCGCCGCCGGAGCGGTTCTCGCCGTCTCGCTCGTCGGAATCGTCCGCGACCGCGACGTTCGAATCGACTGCACCGAAGAGCGGTTAGGGTCGCTTTCTCCGGAAACGCTCGCCCTCCTCGACCGCGATTTCGCGCCTTATCCGGTCGTTATCGAAGCGCGTCTGAGTCCGCAAGTTCCGCAAGAGTACGTCCAAACGAAGTTGAACGTTATCAACGTGTTAAACGAGCTGAAAAACCGTTCGAAATCGCCGGTTTTCCTCGACATTCGCGAAACGCTCCCGAACTCGGAGGAAGCGCGCCGCCTCGAACGGCAATACGATATTCGTCCGAAAAAGGTCGTTTTCAATTCGCGCGGTCAAGCTCGTGAAGATTCGATCTTTATGTCGATCGTCTTCCGTTGCGGCCCGAAAACGCTCGCGATTCCGTTCCTCAACCGCGGTCTTTCGGTCGAATACGAACTCGTTTCCGCGTTAACGAACGTCGCGAACCCGCCGAAAAAGCGAATCGGAATCGTCGCGACCGACGCCGGCGTCCTCGGGCGTTACGACGATTTCGGACGCGAAATTCAGCGACCTTGGCCCCTCGTCGACGAGTTGAGCAAGCAATATTACGTCGAATCGGGCGACCTGCGCGCTCCGGGCGAGCCGGGCCGAGACGACGCGCAGTTTGCCGGTCAGCCGGCGTCCCGTTCGCCGCTCGAAGCGGTCAACGTCATCAACGCC